>JBGTCP010000303.1:0-7382 GCA_041748815.1 Chthoniobacterales bacterium | reverse complement strand
GTGGTCACCAATCCCTCACGTTGCAGGCGTTGGACAGTGCGCACCACCGTCACATGGGTCACGCCGAGCGCCTTGGCAATATCCGTTGCCCGCGCCTCACCGTGCTCGGCGATGAGATCCGCAATCGCTTCCACATAATCCTGTGCACGCTCTTGCGCATGCGCCTTGCGTGTGTGGCGCTGGATCGCTGCAGATTCCCGGGCATCCGCTGCCACCGCGTGGGTGCGCTTCGTGCGCAAGGGGGAGGTCTTTTCTGGCTTCTCTGACATCTCCAGGATCATTCATAAAAGTTTTCCTGTTGACAACTCTGGTTTCAACTTGTAGATGGACCATGAAAATGTAGCTAATGCTACAAAAACTCTTAATCACGAACTTTTATATGAAAACAAAACCATGGCTGCTGCTTGCAGCGACTCTTATCATTATCCTCGCCACCCCGGAGCTCAAAGGCGAAGAGCCGATAACTGTTGCAGCGACCACCGGCATGATCGCAAGTCTGGTCAAAGAAGTCGGAGGTGACCGCGTCGAGGTGGATCAACTCATGGGCCCCGGGACAGATCCGCATGCTTACAAACCCAGCGCGAGCGATGCCGGCAAACTTTCACGCGTGGACATCACATTTTACAATGGCCTCATGCTCGAAGGCCGCATGGCCGATCTCTTCACACGCATTGGCCGGTCGGGAAAACCGGTTTACGCAGTCTCCGAGAGCATCGATGAATCCAAGCTTCTTGAGCCCGATGAGTTTGAAGGCCACTTTGATCCGCATGTCTGGTTTGATGTGAGTTTGTGGGCACAGACGGTGCCAGTGATTGTGGAAGGCCTTTCAAAAGTAGCGCCCTCGCATGCGAGTGGTTTCGAAGAACGCGGCAATGCATTGGTCGAGCGCCTCACCGCTCTGCACGCATGGTGCCTGGAACAGACTGCGACATTGCCGGAAGAAAAACGCATCCTCATCACCAGCCATGACGCTTTTAACTACTTCGGCAAAGCCTACGGTTTTCAGGTAGTCGCGTTGCAAGGAGTCTCGACGGTCTCGGAAGCATCTCTGGCGGACATGGTGAGCATGGTGGACTTTGTCAAAAAACAAAATGTCGGTGCCATGTTTGTGGAATCCAGCGTGAACCCTGCCGCCATCCAGCGTGTGGCTGAAGACAGCGGTGTGGAAATCGGAGGCGAACTTTTTTCCGACGCCATGGGCGAGCCGGGGCAGATGCTCAAAGGCTTTGACGTTGGCACCTACGAAGGAATGGTCCGCTACAACATGACCACCATCGTCGAGGCGCTTGCTCAGTGAAGATCAAATCGCGCCATGTACGCGCGCCACAATTGTATTCTAAGAAAACTCCGCCATACTGCCGTTGTGCCACCTGCTGAACCATCACCACTGGAAATCCATGACCTCACCGTGGCGTATCACAAAAAGCCCGTGCTCTACGGCATTGATCTGCATGCGCCAGCGGGCAGCCTCATCGGAATCATTGGGCCGAACGGAGCTGGCAAATCGACGCTCATTAAAGCGGTTATGGGGTTGTTGCCTGCCGCCAGCGGGTGGGTGAAAATTTTCGGGAAATCTTTTCAAGAAAATTGTCACCGCGTCGGCTATGTGCCGCAGCGCGAATCCGTTGACTGGGATTTCCCGGTGAGCGTGATGGATGTTGTGCTGATGGGGCGTTATGGGCGCCTCCGGTTGGCGCAGCGCCCCACGAAATCTGACAAAGCAATTGCCCGTGAATGCCTTGAAAAAGTGCATATGCTCCCCTTTGCCAATCGGCAAATCGGCAACCTCTCGGGCGGTCAGCAACAACGGGTGTTCCTCGCCCGTGCACTCGCTCAGGAAAGTGATCTTTACCTCATGGATGAGCCGTTTGTCGGAGTCGATGCGGCCACGGAAAGTGCGATCATCACTCTGCTGCGAGAACTAAAAGATGCCGGAAAAACTCTTCTCGTGGTGCATCACGATCTTGCGACGGCGAGGCAGTATTTCGATATGCTGCTGCTCATGAATATGCGGCTGGTGGCCTTCGGCCCGACGCAGGAAGTTTTTACGTCGGAGATCCTGCAGACAACCTACGGCGGACGCCTCACGATCCTCTCCGATGTTGTGCAGGCGCTTGATTCACAATTATGAACCGCCCCGCCCTGCTCGTGCTTTGCGTTGCTGCGGCGCTCATCCCGGAGACGGCCAGCGCCGCCCGCATCAGCGAAATCACCGAGACGCAATTCTGGGATCAGGCGGTGCGGTTTTTCAGCTTTCAGGATCCGGCATTGCGTTTTGCGCTGAGCGGCTCGCTTCTGCTGGGGATTTGCTGCGGACTCATGGGCGCATTTCTGGTTGTGCGCAAGCTGGCATTGATGGGCGATGCGCTCTCGCACGCTGTGTTGCCGGGTGTCGCGCTCGGATTCCTTTGGAACATGACGAAGGATCCCGTTGCGATTTTCATAGGAGCCACTCTTGCGGGATTGCTTGGCGCCGGTACGGTGCGATGGCTGCAGAATACCACAAAACATAAAGAGGACGCCGCCCTTGGATTTGTGCTGGCTTCGTTTTTTGGCGTGGGGATTTGTCTGTTCACCATGATACAAAATCTGCCGGGCGGCAAACAAAGCGGGCTTGAGCAATTCATGTTCGGGCAGGCTTCGGCGCTGGGCCGCGATGACGTGATTCTTCTTCTGATAATCACGATTTTCATTGCGGGAACCGTGCTCATTTTTTTTAAAGAATTTCTGCTGACCAGCTTTGATGCGGGCTTTGCGAGGTCCACAGGATTACGGGTCCAGCTTTTCCACTACGGGCTCATGCTGATGTTGGCCTTTGCGATCGTGGCTTCATTGCAGGCGGTGGGCGTGGTGCTGGTCTCGGCGATGCTCGTGATCCCGGCTGCCGCTGCGTATTTGCTGACGGACCGCTTCGGTCTTATGCTGGTGCTTGCGGCTGCGTTTGGGATGATTTCCGGTGGGGTGGGATCTTTTTTTTCATTCGTCGGCCGCAACCTGCCTACCGGGCCATTCATGGTGCTGGCGGCGGGGTTGGTGTTCGCACTGGCGCTTGGGTTCGGGCCGCGACATGGCATCGTGAGCCGCTGGTGGAGGCACCGCTGCCGCAAGTCCCGCATCCGGCGCGAGAACACCTTGAAATCGATCTACCATGTGCTGGAGGCCAATGATTTTCACAGCGAATCCATCAGCCTCCACGAACTCGCCGAGCGTCGCCATGAAACGCTGGAGGATGCCCGCGGGCAAATCCGCGCACTCCGCCGCGAAGGCCTTGCGACCGTTTACGGTGATGATGTGAATCTCACTCCTCCCGGCTGGCAGCGTGCTTGTGAGATCGTGCGCAATCACCGTCTCTGGGAATTGTATCTCACCAATGCCGCCGACATGCCTGCCGATCACGTGCATGATGATGCTGAGGAAACCGAGCATTTGCTGGGCGAGGAAACGGTCCGTAAACTTGAGCGCCGGCTCAACTATGCCCGCCTCGATCCCCATGGAAAACTGATCCCCGGTGTGGAAGACATTCGCAGAGGGCGCACGACCAAGCCCGCCCCCCGCGCCACTGGCTACGGAGGACCCCGCTAGCCATGCAGGAACTCATTCCAGCGTTCGATTGGCACAGCGTGATCGTCGAACCGTGGACGCGCGATTTTGTGTTCACCGGATGGATCGTGCTCATGGGATTTTTTGCCACTGCTGCTTGTGGATTGATTGGCAATTATTTGCTGCTGCGCCGGATGGCATTGGTCGGCGATGCCATCAGCCACAGCATCCTGCCGGGACTCGTCGTGGCGTTCATGATTTTCAAAACCAATGCCACATGGGTGATGTTCGCCGGGGCTTTTGCCGCCGGCATCGTCACGGTGCTGCTCATTGAATTCATCCACAAGCAATCGCGGATCAAACCCGATGCCGCGATCTGCATAGCGTTCACCATTCTTTTTGCCATCGGCGTCGCGCTGATGAGCGGTCTCGCGCAATCCGGCTCCATCCACATTGATGCGGACTGTGTATTGTATGGGGAAATTGCTTTTGTGCCACTCGAGCCACCGGCTGTGTGGCGTGGAATAGAGCTGGGTCCGCCGTCTGTGATTCGCATGGGGCTTGTGTTGCTCGCAACCCTTGCCGCAATCGCTGTTTTTTATAAGGAACTGCTGATTACTTCCTTCGATGCAGCACTTGCAAAATCGCTTGGCATGCGGGCCGGATTCTGGCACTACGCGCTGATGGGAGCGCTGACGACTGCGGTGGTTTCGGCATTCGAAGCAGTGGGTGCCATCCTTGCGGTGGCCATGCTGATTGTGCCCCCGATGTTTGCCGCGCAGCTGTCCAATCGATTGCCAATGCGCCTGGCGCTGACCGTTTTGCATGCTGCGCTGAGCGCGCTGATCGGAGTGCACCTCTCCGTTTGGCTGCAATGTTCGACGGCAGGCGCCATGGTCGTCGCTGCCGCCGCGCTCTTCACCGCCGTATGGATCCCGTCGCTGATCTCACAAGCCGCCCGAAGATGGATTCGTCCAGCGCCCGAGGAAACTTTGAGCTGGGCAGCGACTTCGGAGAATGCGCTCAAGGAATGAATGCTCGACATCATCGAGATCCAAAGATATTGAATCCGCGATACCTGAGTGATGATGCTCAGCTGAAATCTTTATTTTCTCGTAAACCTGATTAGTAATTCCTATGAAAACCACAAGACATCTGATTCTGAACGAGGCGACAGTTCCGCCCATTGAAGAGCTGCCGATTAACGGAACTAATGCGGAAAACACCCCTGGAGGTTTAACCAATAGCGGTTCCGGCACGCTGACTTTAGGATCCGGAACACTAGGAGGATCTGTAACAGTGGAAAGTCTGGTAGGGCCTGGAACAGTAGCGATCTCCAATCCTGGCTTCCTATTGCCCTCAGTTGATGGTCCTCCACTCACTTTCGGCAGCTCTGGTAGCATTGTGATTGACGGTCAAACGCCATAAAAGGCCTCGTTTATTCTCGTTACGACCCGTGCTCGGATTCTGAGAATCGATTTCCACCATCGATTTTATGAAAACCACAACACACCTGATCGTGAACTCGGAAACGGTCCCACCTGCGTTACTATAACCAACGGGCAAATCGGCATTACGGGTCCTCAAGATTAAATCTGAGCCGTTAGCCTTTTGGTTTGTCGGGTGCCGCGCTGCGCCAATGGTGTCGTAGGCTGCGAGTGAGCAGGCGATGAAGCCAGCTCTTACCCGTAAAGTTTTGAGCTGCCTGAAGCTGGTTTGAAGAGTTTTTAAGTTGCTCACGAGCAGCATCCAACTTTTCTTTTAACGCTCTGGAATGTGCCAGCAGTTCCGCTTCCTGCAGCGGCAGTTTTTCCTCTGACCAGTTGCCTGCGAAGGTCTGCAACCAGATACTTAGAGTTTTTGCCTCTGTAGCTATATCAACGTGAACTGCGGAATGCGCTGCAATCGCCCGTTCATAAATTTGAACCAGACGATTTGAGAGCAGGGTGATGGAAAAGTCGGATGCTGCGGTTTCTGAGATTTGTTCAACAAGACGGCTGTCATGGCGTTTTAACTCCTGATGCAGCCACTGACCTGTCACAGGCTCCGACCCGGCCGGAACGGTAAAGTTGATCACTTTTTGCGCATCATAATTCTCCGGGAGAACCATGGGGCCGCATGTGTCACGGCGGAATGGAATGACACAACACCCGGCACACAAGGCCTCGATGGCGCTGCGCCCTGTGGCAAAGACGAGATCGAACTGGCGCAAAAAAGCTTCCGGTTCGGTCACCTTTTCGCTCGGTATTTGCAGACGGATACCAGCAGCGGAGCAAGCGGTTTGGATTTCCTCAATTGCTGACTTTTCGAAATTGCGCGGATGGCCGTAAATGAGTGCTGATCGCAGGGTTTCATTCACCGGGGACTGTCTTGCAAATCGCTCCGTGTGAATCCCGCTATAGACTGTTTCCACCTCCTCTTTTGCGCAGCCTGTCATCTTTGCAATCCACGAGGGGAATCTCGATGAAATTCCCATGTAGCGGTAAATGCGAGGATGCGCAAACGGGCGCTCAATGAGCGGTTCATACCCGTGACAATGGTAAACCGCAGGACTTTCCTGGAAGAAACAAAGCGCTGCTGCTGTGGGAAGGTTGTGTTGGCCATGGATGATATCAGGCACTCCAGGGATCTGATCCAGCGCCGAAAATGCAGTAGCACCCTTTAAGCCCTCCGCTACCGCGCCGATCCGAGGCGCGTAAATCCAAGCCGTGTGTCCGCAAACCGCCAGCATTTCCCCGAGCCCGATTGTGAAAAGCTCGGACCCTCCACGGAATCTCAGATCATGATTAGTAATGAGGATTTTCACGGACCTTTTTCCGATGGGACTCCGAACATGGCTTCAAGACGCTCAGCCATCGTTGCGAAATAGGCTTCGTTCCGCATCGCCACGCAGGACACCAGCACCGTTTTTTTCACGATCTTTGACAGCACCGCATTTGGGAGTGTCTTCATATCCTTCGTGGCCTGACAGGCGATTCCTTTTTTCCGCAAAGCAGTCAGAAGACTGCGTGAACTGAATGGCCCGTCGGGGAATTTCACAATATCCATGGGCGGAGTGATCACCACCTCATCCACGCTCTGCAAGGCAGCCGGCAGCTCCTTTTGTGTCAATCCATATTTTCCTCCGGTGTAGCGTGGCTGCAGCGCATAAAGCAATTTGTGTCGCGGGTAAGCCGAGCGGACTGCCTCAACGCACGCCGCAATTGCTCCCGGATGGTATCCGTCATCCCGCACATGTACGAAATTTTGCGTGGACAAGAGAACTTCCTGTCGGCCTTCCATGGGAAGGTAATCTTTAAATATGTCACCCGCCGGTGCGGATCCCGGTGCTGCTTGTTCGGTGGCAACTAATGCCATGGCTGCATTCCTCACATTCATCTCTCCGATGACGGGAAGGTGGAATTCAGTCCCGTTCAGTTTAAATCGCATGCCGCTTGCGCCCGCCCGCCGGATGCTGGTAATCCGCCGTTCCGCCTTGCGATGCATCCCCACACCAATGGTCCGGCACTTTGCACCTGCTGCGATCTTCGCACAAAGCTCATCATCACCAGCATAAATCAACACACCATCCGGAGGGAGCAATTGAATGAGATCCCGGAACAGGGAAAGGTAGGTCTCCAGAGTGGGGTAAACTTCCGGATGATCGTGTTGCAGACTCGTCAACACCACGACCCGGGGATTGTAATAAATAAATTTTGGATTCCGGTTGCAGAAACCTGAGAGATATTCATCGCCTTCCAGCACACACCATTTGCTCCGCGTAAGCCGTGCCAGCGAGGGCAGGTTGTTGCTGGCGCCGCCCAGGAAATAGTCAGGGTTTTTCCCGAGCTGCTGCAATGCGA
>JBGTCP010000302.1:0-4570 GCA_041748815.1 Chthoniobacterales bacterium | reverse complement strand
TCGCCAGCACCGAGGAGACCGCAGCAGCGAGCGGCACATTCACTGGCCATGTCGTGAGCAACCGATAAATCATCATTGGCAGCAATGTCAAATCCGACCGTGGCCCGAGGATCGCTGCCACTCCAAAGTTTGACATCGTATCGATGAAAACGAGCACTCCCGCCCCTGCAAGCGAGGGGATAAGCAGTGGCAAAGTGATTCTGCGGAAAATATGCTTCCCGGGAGTGCCAAGGCACCGCGCGGCATCTTCGATGCGGGTCGGGATATTCTTAAGTGCCGCCTCCACGATGAGAGCCACCATCCCGAAGCTCGTGAGACTCATCACCATCACCACTCCCCAAGTGCTGAAAAATGCGCCACGCACCACCTCCGGCAACGGAAACAAAAAGCGGTCAAAAAGTCCATTCACCTGAAACACCAGCACATACGCCAGTGCCAGCAGATACGGTGGCGACATAACCGGCAACAGCAAGCTCACACGGATGAACACGGGGAATGGAAGATGTGCCCGCGCCAGCAACCAACCTGCTGGAAGCCCTGCCGCCAGCGAGACCACCATCGTCCAAAACGCGCACACCAGCGAGTTCCGCCACATCTCCCAAAGCCCGGATGTCGCGAGCATCTCCCGATATGGCTCAAAGGGTGCGCTCAATTCACCACGTCCCAAACCCGGCAGCACTCCCTGCAGAAAAAGAACGACTACTGGATAGGCAATCGTAATCCCCACAGCCAGCAGAGCAACCACCAGCGTCATCGGCATTGCAGGGATGATCCTGCGGGAAAACAAAGGTTTGCCACTCATGGTGTTTGCCCCCTCTCGATCTGCATCTGAAATCGTTGCAGCGCCTCCTGATGTGTGTTCTTCGCCTCTGCTGGATTCACTTCGAAGGCCAGTGGGATGCCGGATGCTGCCCGCAACTCACTCACAGGCACCTCCGGATCCGCCGGAATTAAATGCTCGGCAGCGATTGCCTCCTGAGCGGATTTCCGAAACATGAACCGCACAAATTCTGCGGCCGCGTCCGGATTGGCAGTCCCTTTAAGAATCCCCACTGGCCGTTGAATCACCGGCGTGCCGGATGGCGGGAAATGCACCACCAACCGCTCGCCTTTCTCGATCTGCTTGAAGACCAGATAATCCACAGCAGCAAGCACTGCCGCATGAGATCCGAGCACCAGACTTGTGAGAGCTTGGCTGTTGGGACCGCTGATCTGCAACCCCCGCTCTTTCGCCATCTTGAGCCCGTCCCAGAATGCCTCGCCACGAGCGAGATCAAACATGGTGACAAACTCACCGCTTGTGCCCGATTGCAGCGGTGAAGGCATAATCATGGATTCCTGAAAGCGTCCTTCAAAAATGTCGTCCCAATCGAGATCGGGGTCATGTGCGTCGGCACGCACCGCGATACACAACGCACTGGCCGCTGTGCTGATATAAAATCCATCCGGATCCTGCCATCCATCCCTCGCGGGAAGGCCCTCCGGGAGTGCTGCCAGCATTCCCTGTTCCTTGACTGACTCCATGGCGGTTGGGCTGGCAAGCAACACGATATCTGCGCTTGGGCGAAACGCTTCCGCCTGGAGCTTGGCCATGATTTCCCCGGTCGTCGCGCTGTAGAGCAAAGTCCGCGTGCCAGTCTCACGTTCGAACTCGGCACACATCCATTCCGCCAGGCTGCGGGGACCTGCAGAATATACCACCAGCTCGGCGCCGCGATCATTGCCGCAGCCGGAGAGCAACATGACCAGGCCGAATGCAGCAGCAACCATGGCGACACGAAACCGTCCTCCAGAATTTACGCACAGCCTGTTTTTAATGGGATTCATAGTTGATTGGGCTTTCATCATTCAACTCTCCACAAAGATGGCTTGCTCGGGGTCGAACTCCACGTAGACCTCGCTATCGAGCGGCAAGGGATAGGGCGTGAATCCCCGGAATACCTCACCCTTTCGCGTCACAGCATGAATCTCATGACGCGAGCCGGAGAAGGAGTTTTTCACCACCGTTGCCTTCCAGCGCACCTTGCCACCGCCCGGGAATTCGTGGGCCTGTGCTGTGGAGAATATGTTCATCGATTCCCTGCGAACGAGGAGGTGTCCGCGTGGCCCTCCCTGTGGATGCGGCGGGAAGAGATGGCGTCCCGTGCCATCGCGCAAATCCTCCAGTTCATAGGTAAATGGAAAATGATTTGCACAGCCCAGAAACGAAGCCACAAACGTCGATGCCGGGTAGGTGTAGACCTCCTCGGGAGATGCACATTGCTCCATGACGCCCCGGTTCATGATCGCCACCTCATGGGCCACTGTCATCGCTTCTGTGTGGTCATGCGTCACATACAAGGTCGTGATCTTCAATTGCCGGATCAGTCTTGCGATCTCGTCGCGCAGAGTTTCCCGCAGCTGCGAGTCCAACGAAGCCAGCGGCTCATCCATGAACAACACACTGGGCTCAACCACGATCGCTCGTGCAATCGCGACCCGTTGCTGTTGGCCACCGGAAAGCATTGATGGCAGCCGGTTCCGCAGCTCATGAATCCCCACCAGCTTCAGCGCGTTTTCCACCTTCTTCTTCTTGGTCGAGCGGTCCATTGGCTTGCCTGTGTAATCCAGCCCGAACGCCACATTCTCGGCCACCGTCATATGCGGCCACAGGCTCAGATCCTGAAAAACCATGGAGAACCTACGCTGCCGCGCTGAAAGCGATACCCCTTTCTCCGCATCCTCAATCACGGTTCCACCCAGCAGGATCTGTCCTCCATCCGAGCGCAACAAACCGGCCAGAATATTCAGAATAGTCGACTTCCCGCATCCCGACGGTCCCAGCAATGCCAGACACTGACCGCGGCGAATGCCGAGCGACACCCCATCGAGCACCACTGTCTCGTCATACACTTTTCGCAGGTCCCGTGCTTCCAAATAAGGTTTGGACGTTCCAATCATATCGCTAATGGTTTTTTCAGTTGAATGTAATGAATACATAGTAGTTATGCGTTAAGGGACAGGAGTTGTGTAAGTATCTTTGAGAGTGACGCGTCCCGTCAACCGGGCGATCTCGATCACAAATTTCACCGCATCGCCTGCGGGCAGAGAGATCAGCTCACCGTCGGGCCCCATCCGTGCCTCGGTAATCACCAGACGCGGTGAATACCCTGGCGGGCGCACCACCTGGCCGAGTCGCTCGAACGCGATTGCCTGCACACGCACCCTGTCGCCTGGCAATCCCTCCACGGTCATAATCAAGCTTGCATCCTGCATCACCGTATCAGGCACGTCAGGATCGAAGAAAAATCCGCCGGGCAGCCTTTGCCAATTCGAAAGCGCCACCCCCCGCACGGTATTATCTTCAGGAGGCAGAGGCAATGCGGCCAACTCCTCTTTAGTGGCATCGCGGAACAAAATGAAGCTGTTGAGCTTATGTTCAAGCTGGGCATGCGATTCATCAGTGAACCCCACATACACCCTGCCGCCTTTCTCAGTAGCCTTCAGCCGCGCTTCCTCCAATGCCGACATCACCTGGGTCGCAGCGGCAGCACGCAATCCCGGAGGACGCATGCTGTTCACAAGCGCAATGCTTGCCGTGGCCAGGATTGCAATAATAGCCAGCACCGTGAGCACCTCCACCAAAGAGAAACCCCGCTCCCATCTGTGAATACCATGTTTCATTTTAATTCGCATAAAACCCTCTCACTCCCCGCCCCGCAACCACCCGCTTGTGACGAAACCAACACAAAGAAAAAGAACAACCAGAGCCCACACGTAGCTGCGACATTGGCGCAGTCATCCCGCAGCCAAGCGACAGGAAGGTCGCTTCTACATTGGCGCAGCTTGCCACTCGACTCAAACGTAGCTGCGACATTCTTGTCGCAGTCATTCAGCCACCCTCGCTTCCTCAGCTGCCGCCAGGACCGCTTCCCGCAGCAATTTCTTCGCCTCTTCCACATCCCCGAAGCCACCCAACTCCACCTTCTTTCGTCCGGCGGGCAGATCTTTATACACGCGGAAAAATGCTTCAATCCGCTGGATTTCGATCTCAGGAAAATCCGAGATCGTTGTCATCCCATCATAGAACGGCTCCACCTTGCTCACCGGCACACACAGGATTTTATCATCCTGCTCACCGCCATCGATCATACGAAGCACACCTACCGGGCGCACCCGCACCATCACGCCAGCCTGAATCGGTTCCCGGCTGAACACCATCGCATCGAGCGCATCTCCATCGCCCGCGAGCGTCTGAGGAAATGTGCCGTAATTCACAGGATACACCACCGGCATGGACGTCACGCGATCCAGGAAAAGCAATCCGCTCTCCTCATCGATCTCATACTTATTAATCGACCCCTCCGGGATCTCAATCAGAGCGATCATCTCATCCGGAGCCTCAGCGGGCTGCGGGTATCGAGTGGCTGAGGAAGCGGGTTCGCGTGCAGAGGCGGAGAGAAAGCTTAGGCAAAGTAGCGCAAGAGCGCATGGGATATGGAGATAAATGGTTTTCATTGAGTTGTGTGTTGGAGTTTTTGGAGGAACCGCTGATCCGCGCTAATTTTCGCTGATAGAAGAGGAGGAAAAT
>JBGTCP010000301.1:0-5232 GCA_041748815.1 Chthoniobacterales bacterium | reverse complement strand
TACAGCGTGCTCCCCGCCGACACAGCGCCAATACCTGAACCTCGCAGTGCTCTCCTCGTCAGCCTCGCAGCCGGATGGTTTCTCATGATCCGCAGACGCCGATAGGCAGGAAGTTTATATATTTAACGGACTAATTTATGAGTATTACACGAAAAGCCGAACTTCCAAATGTTCCAATGGGACAAAGCATTTCATTAAAGATATCCCTCGCATTGAAGGGAACTATAAAAACGTTCTTACACGACGATGCTCACGTGCCTTTGCGAAATGATTATAAACTTGCGCCGCATTCGGATAAACCCGATTTGCCAATCCGCAAAGTCAATTTTCGAGGCATGGATGCAAAGTATTCACAAACCTTCGACGCAATCAGGGCGGACGCGATCATAAACTCGAAAAAGTGAGACCATAGAGATCGCACCCAAAGCGACAGGAGTGTCGCATTCACATAAAGACACTTTGCCATTTGGCCCAACCGTAGCTGCGACATTCCTCTCGCAGTTGAAACCACAGCCCATGCGACAAGAATGTCGCATCTACACAATGACACTTTGCCATTTGGCCCAAACGGAGCTGCGACATTCCTCTCGCAGTTGAAACCGCAGCCCATGCGACAAGAATGTCGCATCTACATAAGGCAGTCGCCCCGCTTCCGCTCAGGAAGCTTCGGGGAGGTTGATTTTGACGTCGGACTGCGTTTTCAGGGCATCGAGGAGCGTTGTAACTGCCTCACGCTCTTTGCGCTCATTGAGGAAATCGGTGATGCGCTCTTTAACTTCATCGAAAGGAATAGTGCGGGCCTCGCGGCGGTCGGTCACTTTGATGAGGTGATATCCGAACTGTGTGCGGACGGGGTCGCTGAGTTCACCGGGTTGCAGTGCGAAGGCCGCTTCTGCAAACTCTGGCACCATGCGGTCTTTGCTGAAAAAGTCGAGGTCGCCGCCGTTGACCTTGGAGCCGGGATCATCGGAATGTTCTTTGGCGAGTTCGGCAAAGTCGGCACCTTCTTCGATTTGTTTCTGCAGCGCCTTGATCTCGGCCTCTTTGGCAGTCACAACTTCAGGAGTGGCTTCTGCATCGATGCTTAGAAGAATGTGACTCGCGCGGACGGTCTCGGGAGCTGCGAAGCGCTCGGGGTTTTCGTTATAATACGTTTGCACTTCTGCCTCTTCCACCTTTTCGGTGTCAGCAACGCGCTCTTCGATCCATTTACGCTTTTGAAGATTGGATTTGATTTCGGAGGTGACGGATTCCAGCGATTCGCCGGAGGTGGAAAGCGCCGTTTCAAATTCCTCAGTGGTGCCGAATTGGCCTTGGACTTCTTTCAAAGCTTCCTGGATTTCGGATTCCTCAACAGCAACCTCTTTGGATTTTTCACCAAGGAGCTGATCAATGATCATGTCGTTGAGGATCTGGCGGTAACCTTCGAGTTTCTGATCCTCGCTGAGCACGTCGGCGGTCACGCCTTGGGTTGCGAGCACAGTGTTGAAAGCCTGATCGAGTTCGGCTTTGCGGATTGCCACGCCGTTGACGACAGCAACAGGGTCTTTGATTTCAACGGTGGCAGCGGGAGTGGCTTCGGCAGCGGGAGCGGCTTCGGGTTCAGCAGCAGGCGACTCAGAAGTGGCGGGTGCGTCCTGGGCGGAAGAGGTGTGGAGGGAGAGTGATGCTGCGCAAGCAGCGGCGATAATTAGGCGTTTCATTTCGCACAACTTACAGGAACCGTTTATACTTTCCAGAAAAAATATTGAGGCTGAGAGATTCTTGCGCCTGAGCAAAACTCACTGCCCATCAGACCTCCTCTTTGCGATCAGTGGCTGATCGGTAAAGCGAGGCGTATTTGCCATTTGCAGCAAGCAGGTCGATGCCGGTGCCCGATTCGATGACGCGGCCGTGGTCGAGCACCACGATTTGATCGGCGTCGTGAACGGTGCCGATCCGGTGCGTGACGATGATGGTGGTGCGTCCGCGCATGAGGGCCTTCATAGTGCGCATGATTGCGGCTTCGGTGGCCGGATCCAGCGCAGAGGTGGGTTCATCGAGAAGCAGGATGGGTGAGTTGCGCAGGAATGCCCGGGCGATGCCGATGCGCTGACGCTGCCCGACGCTGAGATGCCCGCCGCGTTCACCGACCGGACTGTCATAACCATGGGACAGACCCTGAATAAACTCGTGCGCTTCCGCCTGCTGCGCCGCTTCGACGATTTCGTCAAAAGTGGCTCCGGGCCTGCCATAGGCAATGTTCTCGCGCACGGATGTGGAGAACAGCAGCGTGTCCTGAAGCACAATGGAGAGTTGCGCCCGCACGGTGCGGCGGGTCAGCGAACGGACATCGGCACCATCAATGAGGACGCGCCCGTTTTCCGGATCGTAAAAGCGCGGGATGAGTCCGAGGATGGTGCTCTTGCCGGCTCCAGTGCCACCGACGATGGCTGTGGTGCGTCCGGCAGGCGCGTGAAAACTCACATCGTGGAGAATGGTGGCATTGTCGGTGTAGGAAAATGTGACGTTCTCGAGGGTGATGTCGCCCGTCACTTCTGCGATGTCGGTTGCGCCCGGCTGGTCTGCCACGTCGTCCTTGCGATCCAGAATTTCATAACAGCGTGTGGCTCCCGCCGCAGCGCCTTCGAGCGCCCACGCGGTGTAGGCCAGTGATTCGATGGGGCCGTAAAGCATCGTGAGGTATGCGGCGAAAACGATGAGATCGCCGATCTTGAGTGTGCCATCGAGGACATGGCTTGCGCCAATATAGTACATTGCGGCAGTGCCGATGGCCATCAGCGTGCCTGCCACCATGGTGCTGGCGACATTGGTGACATTGAATTTCAAATGCGCCGAAAGACTCGCGTTGGCATGTTTTTGGAAATTCCCGATCTCATCCTGCTCGCGTCCGAACGCATGCACCATGCGCACCGACCGCAGCCCCTCCTGGGCGACATCGAGTACAGCGCTTTCGCGTTCATGAATGGACGTCGATTGAATGCGGATCCGCACCGCATAATACCGGATGGTCACGAGAATGAACGGAATGATCGCCAGTGAGACCACTGCAAGCAGCCAATCCATACGGATCATGATTGCAAATACCCCCACCAGCGTTACCACGGAGATCAGCACGCCGATCAGACCGCGGTTGTAAATGGTCTGCACGGCCTGCGTGTCGTAAGCCACCCGGAACGACGAATCGCTGGTGCGGGTGGCATCGTGGTATTTGAGGGATAGCGATTGCAGGTAAGCGTAGAGCTGGGTGCGAATCGCGAGGAGCGACTTGAGTCCAACGCGGACGAACAGAAAATTCGAGCTGAGATTTGCGAGTCCCCAAAGGATGTGAATCACCACCAACAGGATGCAGAGCATGCCGATCCACGCTGCAGGATCGCCCCATGGCATCCAACGTTCGAGCATTGCGCGGACGGAATCCGGAGCATCGGAATCGGGCACCAATGCTCCATCGATGATCCATTTGACTGGCCAGGGTTTCAGAAGGCTGAGTCCGATCGCCGCGAAACTCAGAGCAATGCCAACCAGCGTCTCGGGAATGAACGGACGGAAATATTGAAGCGTCCGGCGGTAAACAGACATCGTGAAAACTTAAGCGGTTGCGTGCTGCTGAAGCGCGGCCAACGGGATCACATCTGCAGCGCGTTCGTGTGTGGCAGCGAGGATGACGGGCGGGGCAACGCCTGCCTCATAGGCTTCGAGCCAGCGTCCTGCGCAAACGCACCACCGGTCGCCGGGTTGGAGGCCGGGAAATTGGTATTCCGGGACGGGTGTCATGAGATCATTGCCGGCGCGTTTACCAAACTCCAAAAACTCGAGGGTCAGCTCCACGCACACGGTGTGCTGGCCGAAATCTTCAGCACAGGTCTCGCATTTCCCGTCACGGAAAAAGCCAGTGAGCGGATCTTGCGAACAACTGCGCAACGGCCCGCCGAGGATGTTTTTTGAGGAATCAGATTCTGCCATCCCGCACATCTAGGCGATCCAGCGAGAGTTTGCGAGTGTGGATTTTCAGGGCGATGGCGCAGTCAAAAAAGCGTCGATGGCGCTACGGAGATTAGCCCAGCCCATGAGGCTGTCAGCGTTAAACTAATGTTCGGACACCAAACGGCCCGGCAGGGCCTCAGGAAAATAGCCGATCGTAGCAAGCCACCGGTTGATGTTCAAATTTGGATTGCACCCCGGCAGGGAGTGCTGGAAATCTTGCTCCGTCCCCAAAAGCGCCAACGGCGTAAAATTCCATAGCCAAGCCCATGAGGCTATCAGCGTTAAACTAATTTTCGGACACCAAACGGCCCGGCAGGGCCTCAGGAAATTAGCCGGTGGCGCAAGCCACCGGTTGATGTTCAAATTTGGATTGCACCCCGGCAGGGAGTGCTGGAAATCTTGCGGCTGCCATGCCTTCAACCCACCTTTCTCTCCACTACCATCTCGTATTCAGTACCAAGGATCGCCTTGCCATGATTGCTCCTCAATGGCGGGAACGCCTCCATGCATTTCTTGGAGGAACAGTCAGGCACATGGATGGCGTGCCCGAAAGCATAGGAGGTGTTTCTGATCATGTGCATCTGCTTGTGGGTTTGGGTGCAACCCATCGTCTCTGCGATGTGATGCGGGAGATAAAATCTGCATCCTCGCGCTGGGTTCACGAGGAAATCGGTCTACGCCAATTCCGGTGGCAGGAAGGCTACGGTGCTTTTACCGTAAGCGCTCCGTATCGATCAAAAGTAAAAAAATATATCGAGGAACAGGAGCGCCACCACCAAACACGGAGTTTCCAGGAGGAATATCTCGAGTTTCTCCGACTGGGAGGTGTGGAATACGATGATCGATACATTTGGTGAGGCGTCAGAATCCTCCGCCCCTTTCAGGGCGGATTTGCTTTTTATCTATTCCGGTGGCTTGCGCCACCGGCTAATATCCATAGCGCCTTCGGCGCTTTTAGCGACATTGAGTTGACGGTTGTATTCCCGCCAACCGGTTAGAGCGGTTCACTTCCACCTCCCTTTTCATTCTAAGCGGTGTGCCGCGCAGCGCCACATGTGTAAGTTATTTCAGCTCAAGGTTGCATGGCGGGGCGGGTTTGGTAATTCTGACGGGATGAATCGAAAAATTGCAGTGTTGTTTTCAGGTCAGGGTGCGCAGTCGGTGGGGATGGGTCAGGCATTGGCCGCCGCGTCGCCTGCTGCCAAATCGGTATTCGATGAGGCGGATGCCGTTCTGGGCCGGTCA
>JBGTCP010000300.1:0-10368 GCA_041748815.1 Chthoniobacterales bacterium | reverse complement strand
CGAGGTCGACGCCGAGATACGTTCCGGATTGCTTGCCTTTGGTTTTGATTCTTGATTTCATGGGAAGGTGAGATTACGAACTGATGACGTGGCCTCAAGTCCTTCTCATTCTATCTGGTAGGAGTGCATGCGCTCGACGTTATGCAGCAAATTGAAGGAGCCCTTCTCTCCGATGAGCTTGGACAGACAATCCACACAGAGTTCTTTCCCGATCATGACCTTCTTGGAGTGGTCAGGTGTCCGGAGCCAAACCGGTTTATTTCCACGCTCTGGGAGCGAAGCGACAAAATGGAAGTCCCGACCGGAGGCCAAAACCTGACGTTTTGGGTGGAAATTCCAAGCATCGAAGCGATGTCGGGTTGCATTGATGATGCCTTATCCCATCTACACGCGTCGGTTGAAGCATTAAGCAATGCATAACAAATCAGTGGTGGCAACGGCGGGACTGCGGTTCTCGGTTCGCTTCGCTCTGGACACCCCAATCCCGCCGTGCCACACTTTCGACGGCAGAATATTTCCAAACTGACCTACTATCAACCTAGGCGACCAACGCCACCTAAGCATAATCTTATCAGATGATGAGCCATGACCCTTGATCGAGACGCATACCTTCATGATATCACGGGTTGGCCGGATGATTCTTTGCTGGCGAAACTTGACAAGTCTGCACGGATTGGTGTTGGCGAGCTTTCCTCGCGAGTCGGTGCTACGCTCGCAGTAGCGCTGGTGTGGGTGATCGCGGGCCTCTTCTGGCTTGGCACGACCGATGGGAGAACTGGTGTGGCCGAATCGCTCTCACTGTCTTTTCTGGCGGTGCTTCTCGTTGTGGGTTTTGGAATGGCGTTCTTGCGAGACCGGACGTCGCGACAACGCTATCTCGCTTTGATCGCAGAACCTACGGCGTTCGATATCCGTGGTGGCACAGTGGTAGCGATCTTTAGGACTACCATGGAGGTTGGCAGTTCGGAAACAATCCGCAAGATCCGCTGGCGACTGGATGACGGCCAAGTGGAATGGGTGGCCCGCATCCGCATCTCACAGCACGATCCAGAACTGTGGGTGGGTCAGCCTTTAGCCGCAGCAATAGTGGCAGAGTGGCCCTACGGGAAGCCCCTACTGCTGTGTCGGCGGCGTGCTGTGAGACCGCCGTTGCAGCCCTTGACAACCTCCCAGAGGTCAAAAATTCAAGGGATCTACGGCCTATGCAGATCGGGACAATCTAGCCGAACAAGACGCTAGTGGCAACCGGCGATAACGTCCTTCTTGAATTCGAGCTTCCATTTCGCCGGTGCCACAGCTAGACGTTCGATTAAATTAAATCCATTTTCATGAATATCCCTTCTTCAGAAGTCCGGCCGGGTCGGCTAATTATTCTCAACGGGCCAACCCGCGCAGGAAAGAGCAGCTTGGCAGCCGAGTTGCAGCGGACATTTCCAAAAACGGTGCTCATCCTGTCGATGGACAGTTTCTATTGTCACATCATGGTTCCGGCGCTCGCCGACATAAAGCGCGAAGTCTGGCCTACCTTGAACTGGGCGTCGGCCCTTTACGCCACATCGCGTGCCCTCGTATTAGAGGGGCATGATCTAATCTTGGATACCCTTACGGTGGAGACCTTGGACAAGAACCATCTTCTGGAACATTTTGAAGACCTCGATGCCTATCTTATTGGATTATTCTGTCCGTTAGAAATCCTGCTCACTCGGATGAGGGACGGGGAGGAGACCAACCCCAAGGCTATCAAAGGCGTTGAGGAGCAATTCGGCTCGGTCCATACCAACGCGCAAAATTGCTACGATCTCGAATTAGACACGTCCAAGCTCAGCACAGAGGCATGCGCCCAGAAGATTTTGGATCTGATCTCATCTACATCGAAGGGTAAGGCGATATTCAGACTTAGAGAACAGAGCAAAAGGATCGAACAAGGCGCATGCACTCAACCCTCAGCCGCTAAAGCTCCTTCGGGCGAGTGATGCGCGACGTTCGCCAAAAATATTGAGCACGTGAGCGTATGCCGAAAGTGAATTATAGAAAACTGGCTTTCGAAGCGTATCCACAGAAGCGATGTGTTCTCTGCGGATTCGGCATTCACGAGCTTTTAGAGGTCGCTCATATCGACACCGACCGCGCGAATAACGATAAGAGCAACTTGGTCCTACTTTGTCCGACCTGCCACAAGATGCTTGATGTTGGGTTGATTTCGGTAGAGGCCATTGTCGAGATGCGTGACTCCGCACGTGAGATCAGTTGGAGCAAGCGGATGAAGGACGCTGGCGCGAAGGCTGCCCTTACACGACGAAGGCGGCAAGCCGCCCGTAAGGCAGTAGCCACACGACTAGCAAACAGGAACGAAACAAAACAATGAGAGGCGAACCAGGCAGTGGACTGAACGACTACCCGCCGTCACGCCGCATGCTTGGTCGCTTCGCTCCCGGCATGCGTCGCGCCGTCGGGCAGTCGTGAGTCACTTTGGACGTTGGCATAAAAATGCAAGCCGGCGACGGTATTTTCACGCTTGCTGGGCCTCAATTTCGCACGTACCTTGGCGTTATGACACAGGCCGTTGCACAGATTCTCGAAGAGGCAGAGCAGCTTTCTACGCAGGAACGAGCAGATCTCGCCGACCGCATTGTGGAGAGCCTGGCTCGTAGCATTCCGGCAGACATCGCGCAGGCACAGATTACTGAGGTTCGTCGTCGAGTCGCGCAAGTCGAAGCGGGTGAGGTGGCCCTCATACCTGGCGAGGACGCGCTCGCACAGGTTCGCCGGATTCTGCCTTCTGCGCAAGCCGCAAGCTAAATGGCTACGGGTTTCAGTTTTCATCCCGAGGCATTTTTTGAGTATTCGGAAGCCGCCAAATACTATCTTGAGGAAGCCTCACCAAGAGTGGCTGAAGCATTTATCACCGCTGTCGAGTTCGCTATCGCTGCCGTGGTTACAGATCCAAGTCGTTGGCGTATTGTAGAAGCTCCTGAGATTCGGCGCTATGTGTTCAGCCGATTTCCATTCGTTATTTACTACCGATGGGAGCAGCATCATGAGCGTATTACCATATACGCAGTCATGCACACCAGCCGAGAGCCAAAGTATTGGCACCACCGCATCAAAGGGAATGCCAAACCAGACAGCTGATTTACAGCATATGGATTCTCAACCAACGAAAGATTTCAGCCGCCCTAGGCGGACATCAAACGAGCTTGCGGAAGCCGTGATTTCATGAGCAGATGGGAGACATTCATGGAGATTCGAAGGATGATTGTCGGATGCCAACAAGGCGGTACAGGTAACAACTACCAGCTGTTCTGTTTCTCTTGCCTCGCCATCCTACCGCTATGCATTCCACCCCACACCCCAGGTAGCCGTCCCTGAGCTCGACGTTGTGCGCCGAGATAAGCAAGGCGCTTCTTGTCAGGTGAAAGACCTGACGTTTTAAAACCTAGCCAGTAGAAACTACCGAGTGTTGCAATTATGTTAGCTAACCCATTGAAAAGCCGCGGGAGGCACCGCGTGAACAACATGAACCCGACGGCCGATATGAAGGCTGAAGGATGGGGGAACAGCATGATTGAAGCGTACACAGGGAATCACACAGGCCACAGGGCGGTTCGCACCCGCCTGAAGACTAATGCAGCCCCGTAAAAGCGACATGTGGAAGGAGATCCAGTAACGTCATGGAGAACCCAGCACCAAAAGACGCGTCAAAGGCAAGTGTCCAAGGTTCCACCGGGGTCGTCACAGGTCGTGGCGTGTGTGAAAAGAAGCGAAGAAAATGAACCGATTTCCCATAGTCGGCACCTTGAACTCGGGAGGCCCGGAGTGTGTACCGGATGATGCCGAAAGGCGTTTGAAGGCCAATTGCGATCAACCCAAAGAAGACGTGGTTTGGACACACCGGGAGTCAGACCCACCCATAGTAGTCAGAGACGGTAGCGCCGGTCACAAGGCGAAGGAGTGGGCTGGAAGCAACGCAAGCAAAGGACTCACGTCGGGCCATGTAGATCCCGAACATCGTGTCAACCTCCCTGCTTGCATCGGAAGCCGATTCTGGCACTCTGTGTCAGAGCTGGTTTCAAGTGCGCGCTTCCTGAGGAGCCCGGTGCGGTAATTCCGCACGCCGGGATCTGCGAGGGGGGCGTCGGGTGAAACCGGCGTCCCTACCTCAATCGCCAGGAAAATATGCCTTGCGGCAGGACTACCCTTCATTTCAGCCGTGAGGCGGAAGAGCCACTTCACGTCCATGTTGAGTCCGCCGAGAAGTATGCCAAGTTCTGGTTGGATCCGATTCTGCTGGCAGAGTCGCACGGATTTCTCAGCAAGCAACTCAAAGAGATTCGAGAACTGATACAGAAACACGAACAAGAGATAAGGAACAAATGGGATGACCACATTACTATCCACCGCCAAAGTCAAAACTGATGCCAGAGCCGTTTCGGTCGAGGTTGATACGGACTCCCTCCATGTGACCCTCGCTGATGGCCGATCCGTCTCCGCACCACTCGAATGGTTTCCACGACTACGGGATTCCTCCCCATCACAACGAGCCAATTGGAGACTCATTGGACCAGGCATCGGCATTCACTGGGAAGATATCGATGAGGATATTTCAGTTAGGAGCCTTCTGGCGGTAGAAATATAAGATGCGAACAAAGCGCGACATGACAACTCCTACCAGCGGTTCTGCTGAGATGCTCTTCACCAACTATCACCCAAACCCTGCAAGCCGAGCGCGCTCCCGCTTCCATGAGAAGGAGTGCATGCGCTCTACGTTGGGCAAAAAAGGATCGCAATTTCCTTGGCTGCCGATACTCTTCAAGTATGCCGCTCGTTTTCGAAAAAGAGGGTTTCAAGTTCGCGTTTTACAGCAACGATCACCGTCCCATTCATGTTCATGTTCGGAAAGGGGATGGTGAAGCGATCTTCAATGTCGAGGATGGGGTCGTCCTTCGCGAGTCAGCAGGCATGAAGGTCCGGGAACTCGCCAGAGCGCAAGAGCTTGCAGAAGAGAACAAAGAGATTATTATTCAGAAGTGGTATGAGCACGTTGGTTGATACAGCGAAAACGGTCT
Source organism: Chthoniobacterales bacterium (assembly GCA_041748815.1). Classification (GTDB taxonomy): domain Bacteria; phylum Verrucomicrobiota; class Verrucomicrobiia; order Chthoniobacterales; family CAKUMP01; genus JBGTCP01. Next base: position 5,302 of record JBGTCP010000300.1, on the reverse strand, counting down.
TCTACAGAGATGGACATATTGTCATCTCCATGGACAGTGGTGTCGAAGTCCGATTCCCTGTCTCTCAGAACCCACGCCTTGCCCCAGGCACTCCGCAGGAACTGGGCAATGTGGAGATTTCCCCTTTCGGACTGCACTGGCCTGACCTTGATGAGGACTTGTCTTTTCGTGGTCTTTTGGAGGGGAACTATGGTCAGCGACGGGAATAAAAATGCCCAAGTCGCTACAGGGAACGCTTTTTGGCACATTAGTGTCAGATTTTCTTGCAGCCTTCCCAAGATGGAGTGATCGATTCATGCATCCATTCCAATTCCGAAATGAGGCGTTCCAAAGTCCGGTGCAAAATAAAACAGATCTACGACTAATCCAATACTGTATCGCGTTTAGTTTTCTTATGACCGCGACCATGTCACACGCTGCCACCACGCTCGTTAGCGCGAGTAGATACTCGGTATCCTAGGGAGTTGCCTTTACTATCGGCAACAGCGGCGCGACAAGTTTTCTCTTCAACTGGACCGATCCTGGTGGTTCACCCATCTTTTCTAACATTGCTGATCCCACGCTGGTCTTGACACTCGGGCAGACCTACACTTTCCAGCGAACTACCACATCGCATCCTTTCGCTATCATGGACGACACCGCCGCTGCTTTTATAAGCGGAACGGATGGAAATTTCTTGCGAACCTCTCAAAACTCAACCGACATCAGCAATGCCACGCTTTTTACAGCAAACCCAGGGACTCCCGGCATTGCTGTGAGCTGGACTCCTAATCAAAGTTGGTGATTTCTGTATACTTGCACTGTAACGAGTCATCCAAACATGGCCGGAAAAATTGTTGTGATTCCGGAGCCATCGGCATTTGCCTTGGTTGCGGGAGGGTTGGCGTTCTCCGCTCTTCGTCGTCGCCGTGGTTTTGGTCGAGTCAATGGAAAGTGATCGTCCTGGAGACAGCCAAGCCTTTCCAGCCAGCTCCAATCGGCTTGGCTAGTCCGCTAAATCTTTTTCATCCGCGCTTTTTCTTCTCATGAGTATGAGCCTTTGGGGTCGGCCATTTATAATTAATATAGCTGTGTTTGAACTTCCCTTTTGACTCTACCAGCCTGACTGAGAAGCATCTCGCCGGAGCGCTAAGTCAGGCAATTGAGTCACCCCCAGACCCCCACCCCTCGCCGTGTGGCATAGCTTAGCGCGAAGCGCTTTCGAATGCTTATCGTGCCCACCCCTCCGGTTCCAAAGCGCATCGGGCTGCTTCGCTGTGGCGGATTAAATGAGCGAAACCTGAATTTTCGGAAAAGGAGTTTAATAATTTTTGTAACCGCGGACCCATTCCCGGCATTTACCTTTTTGTGCGGCGATGATGCCGTCACTCAATCTAAACAAAAAAATAACAAACTTATGAAAACACTCTCACTCCTGCTCGCATTCTCGCTCTTGCTCACAGTTCAACCAGCCCATGCGAAACCTGGCCGCACTACCACCATCCAAGGGTCCGACGGCCGAGGCGCGACCCGCACGGTGAATGTCCAAGGCAACAACGGAAGCGCCACACGGTCCATCAACACCACCACATTCCGTGGCCAAAACGTGTCCAGACTTGGCACGATCAGCAAAACGGAAACGGGCCGCACGGCAGGCTACACAGTGACCGGCCCGGCTGGCCAAACCGCCACCTCTACAAGAAACGTCACTCGCCAGGACGGCACCCGGACTGCAGAGGTCAGCGTCTCCGGACCCAAAGGCAACAGCAAAGCATTCACCACCACTAGAACAGCCACCAAGTAACTACGAGATCTCCAAATCATGAAATTCATACTACACATCACAGCCGTCGTAACTCTCGTCCTCGGCGGCAGCGTCCTTCCATCCCACGCGGCGGCTCCTGACGCAGAGGAGTCCGAGTTTCGCACCAAAGCCAAATCGGTTTTTACCGCCTTGACTCGCGAATTCCAGAACTTCAAAGCCGACACGCCACTCTCACCGGATCAAAAGACGCAGATCCACACCGTGCTTAAAACGCATCGATCCGAGATCCGCGCCCTCATGGTCGAATTCCGCGCAGCGCGTAGAGCTATGGCCGATGCCGCCCGCACGGATCCCGGCTCTTCGGACTCATTGGCCGCAGCGGATAAGATTGGTGAACTGGCCCGTACCCGCGCTCTGCTAGTTGCAAAAATCGGTGCCGAGGTGAGGCCATTGCTGACACCGGAGCAGATCAAAAATCTCGATCTCGCCCGCGGCAAAGTTGAATCGGCGGTGGACGAAGCGCTTTGATCGCACGTAAGCTACTCCGCCGGAAAAGCGTGCCGGATCTTCCCTGAGGATCCGGCCTCCGCTTACGATGACCCTAGCATGACACTCTCCAATTCCGATGCCTGCCCCAGCCAATTCGCAGCCCGATGAGGATATTGGCCTCGTTCGGGAAGCGCAGGCTGGGAGCCACGAGGCATTTGAGCAACTCGTTGAAAAGCACCAATCTTCCATGATCGCCTTACTCCATCGCTTTGCACCGCAGCGCGCCGATCTGGAGGATCTCGTTCAGGAGACGTTCCTCAATGCGTGGCGGGGGCTTCCGACCTGGCAGCCCCGGCAGCCTTTCATCCACTGGCTGCGAAAAATCGCCGTGCGGGTCGGGCTGGAGGCCTGCCGTCGCTGGAGTCGATCCACGCTGTCGAGGCGTGTCGAGGGAACGTCTGATTTCCAGGATCTATTGGAAACTATCGCCGACACACGCACCCCGCCGAACCCCGCTTCAGCTCTTGAGGAAATTCATTTTATCCTCGCCCTCCTGCCCCCTGAGGATCGGACCCTCATTACGCTTTTGCATCTCGAAGAAATGCCCGTCTTAGAAATCGCGGCGTTGTTGGACTGGAGTGCCACCAACACCAAAGTGAAAGCCTTCCGCGCCCGCCACCGTCTCCGCAAACTCCTCAAACAACATGGATACACATTCTATGAATAGTGAGCAAAAAAAACGCAGCTGGTCCGACCTGGTTCACGCCGCCCGCGAGGTGATGCCTCCAGAGGGAATTGACGTGCGCGATGACATCCTTTTTGCCATCCAATCCGAACGCCGCACTTCTCCTCCCCCAACGACCGGGCTCCTCGACGAACTCGCAGAACTATTCAGGTCGGGCTGGATGCGCGGGGCATTGGCTGCACTCGCATTAACCACCGGCGCAGTCGCGTGGCAGGGAGCAAACGCGGCAGCACAATTTGCCTTCGCCCTTGACCTGCAAGGAATGCTGCTCGCACCCCTTTAATCACCAATGACAAACCTCGAACCGACTACTGCCCCGTCCCGATCTCATAAACACTGGAGAGCCATCGGAATACTTTTTCTGGTGTTTGTATTTGGTGTCATCTGCGGAGGCGGGGGCACAATCCTAGTGGTTGTGGAACGGCTCAAAGCATCGGTTCGTTCTCCTGAGACCGCATGGGCTCCTGCCGAACGCATGCTGAACCGCGCGGCCAACCGACTGGATCGCAAACTCGATCTGACGCCCGATCAAGCCCAGCAAGTGCGGGAGGAATTAAAGATCACTCTTCAACAAATGCGCGAAGTGCGAACTTCCGTTGCAGCCGAATCCCGGATGATCATGATCGACACCACCCGCCGCATCGAGTCCCGCCTTCCGACCGACAAACAAGCCACTTTCCGCGAGATGGCCAACCAATTCCTCACGGACTGGGAGCTCAACGAACTTGAACCCTAGCCCCGGCGGCAAGGACCCTTACGACCCGATCGGGTGCCAGGTGGTTTTGTATTCTACGAAATGCGCGATGGACTGGAGGGACTGCGCGGCTGGAGTGGCCCAATCAATCTCATCTTCTGCAGGCAGGAGATGCGTGCGTTTGACGGAGTCGGCGGCTGCCAGTCGCAGCGTTTTGCGCTCTTCGGGATCGGCCACGCCGGTGACCGCGCGGAGGTGTGCGTGGGTGGCGAAGGTGGGCAGGATTTCTTTGCGGAAGCCTGTGAGCAGATTCACCACGCCGCCGGGCAGATCGCTGGTGGCGAGCATTTCACCCAGCAAAATGGACGGATAGGGGCGGGAAGAGGAGGCGAGCGCAACCACGCTGTTGCCACTGGTGATCGCCGGGAGCACAAGGCTCATCAACGCGAGGAGTGGTGATTCTTCAGGTGCCAGCACGCCCACGATGCCCATGGGTTCGGCGACGGTGAAATTGAAATACGGTGCCGCGACAGGATTCACGTTGCCCAGCAGTTGTTCGTATTTATCGGTCCATCCTGCGTAATAAATGATGCGATCAATGGTGGCCGTCACTTCCGCCACGGGGTCGTCTTTTTTGCCAGCTCCGAGTGCGACTGCCTGCGTGAGTTCGGCGCTGCGGGCTTCGAGCATTTCGGCGAGGCGGTAAAGGATCTGGCCGCGATTATAGCCGGTGCGTTTTGCCCAGCCTGCTCCGGACTTTGCGGCAGCTTCAACGGCATTGCGTACGTCTTTGCGGGTGCATTGCGGGATGTGCGCAAGGAAGGCTCCGTCGTTGTCGTTGAGCGGGTAGGTGCGTCCGCTCTCGGATCGGATGAACGCTCCGCCGACGTAACACTTAGGAGTTTTGGTAACAGGAAGTCGTTGGTTCATGATGCTCAGAGAAGTTTGCAGTAATCGAGCAGGCCGTGGCGTCCGCCCTCGCGGCCAAACCCGCTTTCCTTGAATCCGCCAAAGGGCGAAGTGGGGTCGAATTTATTAAAGGTATTCGCCCAGACCACGCCGGCTTTGAGCAATGTGGACATTTTTAAAATGCGCGAACCCTTGTCAGTCCAAACTCCGGCGCTCAGTCCGAAAGGTGTGTTGTTTGCTTTCTCCACAGCTTCATCGAGCGTGCGGAAGGTGAGAATGCTCAGCACGGGGCCGAAGATTTCTTCACGTGCAATGCGGTGGCTCTGGGTCACTTGCGAAAACAGGGTGGGGCGGAAATAAAAACCCTTGGTTGGCAACCGGCATTCGGTCTGAAACATCTCTGCGCCTTCGTCCAGGCCGGATTGCACCAGCTCTTGGATTTTATCGAGTTGCTCGCGGGAATTGATCGCGCCGACGTCGGTGTTTTTGTCGAGCGGATCTCCGACGCGCAGGACAGCGATGCGGCGTTTGAGTTTTGCGAGGAAAATGTCGGCGATGCTTTCCTGCACCAGCAATCGTGAGCCTGCACAACACACGTGGCCCTGATTAAAAAAGATGCCGTTCACGATGCCCTCGACGGCCTGGTCGATGGGTGCATCGTCGAAGACAATGTTGGCGGCTTTGCCTCCCAGCTCCATGGTCATCTTTTTGTCGGTGCCAG
>JBGTCP010000299.1:0-4083 GCA_041748815.1 Chthoniobacterales bacterium | reverse complement strand
CGGTTCAGTACGGTGCGAAAATACGTACCGGCAGGAAGTGGCTGGCTCGTGGCGCGGCCCATCTCATACAGTCGTTTACGTAATCCGTCGGGCAAATATGCCGTTTTGTTCGGGCGATAGCTTTCCAGAAAATCTGCGTTATATCCCACAGGCACTCGCTGAGAAAGTGGCCGCGAAATACTGGCTTGGATCGATCGTGCTGCGTCCGATAGGTCCAGACCGGCAGGTCGACTTGGCGCACCAGGACTCTCTTGCATTCGTGGGGCCCGCGATCCCTCGGCGCGCAAGTATTTCCTGCCACGGCCTTCGCCAATGGCGATCAGATCTCCCAGCTCCACAAGCTCTGCGAGGCGTCTTTGCAATGTGCGGCGGGAGATGGGAATCGTCACCCGGCGACTGATTTTTTCCAAAGACTGGCCGTACCCGCCTTCGAGCACGGCGTTCTCCACGGCACTGATCTCCCGTTGGCTGACTTTTTTCGGCATACTCAAAAATATGCCACAAAATCTCTATTAGCGCCACATAAATCGCTTTATTTGGCGCAAATAATCATTATTACGCCAAATAGGGTCGGTTTCGTTATCCCTTCTGACTAATTTGCATAGTTCAGTGCGGGCTAACTTGGTGTATTTGCGGATGAGGGGAGTAGCCGTGGTCTCTTATCATGAGTGCCGGTGCGGGATTGAAGGCGCGGGGTGCGTGGGCGCGATGTGCATGTGGTTTTCCTCCCAAGTTTCGCCCAGTTCCACCCAAGCGCAGCGCCGGGCTTAAGTGCTTAAAACGAGGAGAGCGGCATCCGCCGAAGCAAATGCCGCCCCTTTTCCACCAACCAACAATGTTAAATTTTACGCCAGCATGGCCATATCGGTGGGCCGTTCTTTTTTGCTGAGTGCTTTGCGCAGCTTGGTCAGTGCGATATTTTGCAGCTGACGGATGCGCTCGCGGGTCACGTTGAATTTTTTTCCGACTTCCTCAAGGGTCTTAGGCCGTCCGCCATCCAGGCCGAAGCGTGCAAAAATAATTTTCTTTTCACGGTCGTCCAGCACCTCGAGAAGGTCATCGACTTCGCTCAGCATGTTTTTTTCGCTGAGTAGCTCGAATGGAGTGTGAGCGTCGTCATCACCAACGATCTCGCTGAACTCCGTGGAGTCGTCGTCACTGATTGGCGCGTCCAACGATGCCGGACGGATGGCGACTGTCTTGAGCTGAGCGATCTTTGCAATGGGAATTCCAATTTCCTCGGAAAGCTCATCATTAGTGGGCTCGCGCCCCAGTTCTTCGCTCATCTGCATTGATACGCGGCGCATTTTTGAGATTTTGTCTACGAGATGCACCGGCAGGCGGATGGTTTTGCTCTGGTTTGCCAATGAGCGCTTGATGGATTGTTTGATCCACCATGCAGCGTAGGTGCTGAGTTTTCCGCCCTTGGCAGGATCAAAACGCTCGACCGCTTTCATGAGGCCGATGTTGCCCTCCGAGATGAGATCCAGGAGCGGGAGGCCAAGGTTGGCGTAATCGTGCGCAATTTTGACGACCAGTCGCAAATTTGCGCGGATCATGATCGAGCGGGCTTCCGCATCGCCATTTTTAATGCGCGCGGCCAGTTCGATTTCTTGTTGAGGGGTGAGAAGATCAATCTGGCCGATCTCGCGGAGGTAGATCTTCATTCCGTTGTCGCTGTGTTCTAGTGCCATGGGATGTTTTTTTATGTGGGACAGACCAGTCTATGGTATGTTCTTTGTATATACGTAGTGGAGCGGGCTTTTGTTCAATTTATTCCGAAATTAAATTTACCATGCTTAAGTATCAGCCAGGAAATCACTCCAGATCGATGCTGTTGCAAAATTTCGACATCCATCGAATCGTCTTGTTAGAGATTCGCCGTCTACTAGCAATCGGATGCCCAACTAAAAAAAAGTGTGGGCAAAACGCAAAAAGATGCGTGTGAGGGGAGAAATATGCTATCGCAGCTGCTGTTTTTGCAGATCCGTTCCAAAAACCTGCAGCTCTGCCACCATTTTCGGACAACGTTCCATGATCACAGAGGAGAGTTTGCTGAAATGGACCGGATCCCGCTCCGCGAGTTCACAAAGAGCCATCATCACACCCACGGAATTATTGATATCATGTTTCAATTCACGAAAACGTGCTATCATCTCGACCGGAATTTCACAGGTATCACTGGATTCGGACATAGGATCGGTAAGAAGGTCTGAAGCGAAAGACGTTTTCATGATTGGATATTCTCTATAAGAAAGCAATATCAATGCCATTTACGGAAATTAAAATCACTGGAGCGCGTCAGCATAATTTGCAGAACCTCTCTGTGGCGATTCCCAGAGAGAAGCTGGTGGTGGTCACCGGCCCCAGTGGCTCCGGGAAATCGTCCCTCGCATTTGATACGATATTTGCAGAAGGGCAGCGCAAATATGTTGAAAGCCTGTCTGCCTACGCCCGGCAATTTTTAGATCAGCTCCAAAAACCGGAAGTGGATTTTATTGAAGGACTTTCGCCCGCGATTGCCATCGAACAACGCTCGACCGGAGGAAATCCGCGCTCGACCATCGCCACAACCACGGAGATTTACGACTATCTGCGCCTGTTGTATTCCGCAGTGGGCCGTCCGCATGATCCAGTGACGGGAGAGTTGGTCAAAAAACAAAGCCCGCAGGAAATTGTGGATGCGCTTTTGGCGGAGCCGGAGGACACGCGCCTGATTCTCCTCGCGCCGGTGGTCGAGGGCCAGATGGGAGAGTTCCGCGATGTGCTGGAGAAATTGCGGCGGGATGGATTTGTGCGCGCACGGATCGATGGCGAATTAGTGGAACTCGAGACGCCCAAGCCGATCCGCCTCGACAAAGCGGCGCGGCATCACATCGATGTGGTGGTCGACCGCCTCGTGGTGCGGGAGGGGATACGCTCCCGTATGGCCGATTCCGTGGAAACCGCACTCAAGCATGGAAACAATCGCATGTGCGTGCTGATTGGAGATCCACAAAACACGTCCGCGCCCATGCGCGAGGAAGTGTTTTCCACGAACTTCGGAAACCCCAAAACCGGGTTCTCACTTCCAAAGCTCACGCCGCGGCACTTTTCGTTTAACAGTCATCTCGGGGCTTGCCCGGCTTGCCATGGACTTGGAACGCGCCAGATCCTGGACCCTGGCCTCATGGTGGATCAGGAGCTGAGTTTGAAAAATGGTGCGATCAAACCCTGGAACAAAGGGACTCCGGCCGTGCAGGTTTACTATCAATCGGTGCTCAAGGCGCTGGCCGCCGCCTTTGAGGTCCCAATGGATCGGCCCCTAGGAGAGTTGATGCCGGATTTCACCGCTGCGGTGCTGAACGGGACAGGTAATCGTAAGATTGCTCTGCCGGGCAAAAGCGGCGGCATTGTGGAAAAACCTTTTGAAGGTGTGATCGCATCCCTGAACCGGCTCTTCGAACAAACTGAGAGCGAGGCAACGCGCAAACGGATTCGCGGATTCATGAGTCGCCGGAAATGTGAGATCTGCCATGGCGCGCGCCTTAAACCGGAAATCCAGGCGGTGACCGTGGAAGCCACGGATTGGCCTGCATCAAAGAGTCTTTTTCCAGGTCTCGGGATTCATGAATTTGCTGCATTGCCGATCGAGGAGGCATTGGACTTCGTCGGAAAAATTCAGCTTACGAAGTTTGAAGGACGAGTGGTGCGCGATGTTTTGCGCGAGGTGCGGATGCGGCTGGAGTTTTTGTTGGAAGTGGGTTTGGGCTATCTGAGTCTGGAGCGTGAGAGTGGCACTCTCTCAGGCGGTGAGGCTCAGCGCATCCGGCTGGCAACGCAGATTGGTGCAGGACTGGCAGGCGTGATCTACGTACTCGATGAGCCAAGTATCGGCTTGCATCAGCGCGATAACGAGCGGCTCATCGCCACATTGCGACGGCTGCGGGATCTGGGGAATTCTGTAATCGTGGTCGAGCATGATGAGGATACGATTCGCGCTGCGGACCATGTGCTGGACATCGGCCCGGGTGCCGGGCCGCGTGGCGGGCGATTGGTGGCGCAGGGCACTGTGGAAGACATCATGGCCGTGCCGGAATCGAT
>JBGTCP010000298.1:0-6258 GCA_041748815.1 Chthoniobacterales bacterium | reverse complement strand
CAAACGTGCCGCTTACGACCGGTACGGCCACGCCGCGTTCACTCAGGGTGCCTCGCGCGGAGGGGCGGGCGGTGGTTTCCACGATCCGTTCGACATTTTCCGCGAGGTTTTTGGCGGAGGCGGCGGTGGCGGGAGTGTGTTCGAGAGCTTTTTTGGCGGCGGCGGCGGCGGACCCGCGGCAAAAAACCGTGGATCCGATCTGCGGTATGATTTGCAAATCACGCACGAGGAAGCTGCGTTCGGCTGTGAGAAAACCATCGAGATCTCAAAACTCGGCACTTGTGATAAATGCAGTGGGACAGGGTCCTCGGACAATTCAAAAGCAGTAACCTGCCCGACCTGCGCAGGACGGGGTCAGGTCATCGCTTCGCGCGGATTTTTCCAAGTCGCACAAACCTGTCCAACGTGCCGTGGCACAGGCCGCGTCATTCAAAATCCGTGCAAAGGGTGTGATGGTGATGGGCGGGTGGAAACCAAATCTCAAATCAAACTTAAGATCCCGCCGGGCATCGATGATGGGTCGCGCCTGCGCTCCTCGCGTAATGGTGAAGCCGGCATTCGCGGCGGCGAAGCGGGCGATCTCTACGTAGTCATCCACATCAAAGAGCACGCCATTTTCCACCGTGAGGAAATGAACCTGTTCTGCGAAATTCCACTTCCATTTGCCACGGCTGCGCTGGGTGGTGAAATAAAAGTCCCCACCCTCGAAGGCAAAGCTGCACTGAAAGTGCCTGCCGGTACGCAAAGCGGCACCACTTTCCGGCTGCGGGGCAAAGGTGTGCAGGATGTGCAGGGGCGCGGCCACGGAGATCTCCTCGTCACGCTCAACGTCGAGGTCCCTACCAAACTTAACTCGGAGCAACGCACCAAACTGGAGGAGTTTGCTGAGTCCTGCGGTGACGAAAACACGCCGCTGCACATGTCGTTCTTTGAGCGCGTGAAAGATTTTTTGCGCTGATGAGCTGCTGTGATGTGCTGATCGTTTTCACCACATTTGCCAATGCGGAAGATGCACGCCGGGTAGTGCGCTCGCTGGTGGAAGAACGGCTTACAGCGTGCGGGACGATCCTGCCCGGTGCCACGTCGATTTACCAATGGCAAGCAGCGGTTCATGAAGAACCGGAGGTGCAGGTGCTCCTGAAAACCAGCGCGGAGCGGGTTGAGGCGTTACGAAGTCGACTGGTCGAACTTCACCCATACGAGACCCCGGAGTTTTTCGCCCTCCCTGCCGGACATGTTTATCCAGCCTACGGCGATTGGCTGGCTAAAGCGGTGTCATAAACAGCAATCGTCTTCGCTGCGACATTTTTCCAGGAATGACTCGCAAGCCATGCGTCATCCGGCTCGCGTGAAGCATTCAAGGCCTGCTCAAGAACCGGCAGAAAATCCTCGTCCATCGCCGCAAATCGAAATACGCTGGAAACCGGTTCGCCCAACTCGATCGTTTGAAGCCGCTCGGGCAAAAGAATCGGGATGCCCACCTGCCGGGCCATCAGCGCGGCACCGGACACCAGAATGCGCTGGTAATTAAAGATCACCACATTACAGGCAGACAGCCATCTCGCGAGGTCCTCAGCAGAGAGCCATTCAAGGCAGGTGACAATCCGGGGATTCCCTGCGACACGTGCAACGATTTCCTCCGCATAGACATCCGACACGGGCCGGCCGACGATGACCAGTTCAGCATCAGGCTGGAAGCGGTTCCAGAAGTCGATCACTTCCTCGAGACCTTTGTAAGGCTCAACCGCTCCAAACATCAGCGCCATCCGTCCACGGCCCCACTCCAGCTCTGCCCGGGCTTGAAATTGATCAGGCAGCGGCCGCAGGGACTTGGCAATGTCACCATGAGGGACAAAGACACATTTCGCCGGATCCACCCCGAATTCGGAAGCGAGAATGTCGGCCGTCCTGGGCGCGTGCGTGATGATGCAGGCCGCGTTGTTATAAAACGCAGCAGAGTTCCCGCGCACCCGGGAGGACGAACACCGGTTGTGCGGGTATAAATTGTGCGCCGTCGCAACGTAGGGAATGCGGCGCGTGGCCAGCTTGAGATCCAGGGAAAACCGCCATTCCCGCAGTCCTGCCCAGACATCTCCGCGGTTTGCAAAATAAGCTTCCGGCCAATGGAGGTGCAGCAGATCGCAGGTAATGTCGCGCAGTCCTCTTGCCAGCGGAAAGCCACGGCGGTAGTTGCTCAGGAATTGGAGCTCTACTCCCTCCTTTTCAAGTTGGGCTGCGAGTAAGCTCTGGTAAGGATTCCCTGCCCGCCAGTCGGGCGCCATAACTACGTTCATGCATGGAGCTTCAACCGTTTTGCCACGATCGGCAACCCTTCACGATAAAAATGCTTACGCACCGCGCCAACGTAATGCCGGGCCACCGCGTCTGGGTGCCGGTTTTTGCCCAGGGAGACTTCGTAGGTCGAAGGAAGGAGTCCTCCGCTTGCAGCTTTTGAGGCGCACAGTGCAAACAAAGTCTGCTCGACGCGCCAGATGTGGCCTTCGAGCAAGGACGTTTCACGCAATGCCCTTTCACAAAAAGCGAGATCGATGGAGGGACGATGCAGAGCCACCAGGCCGCTGTTCACCCGGGGCCAGAGCGCACAATCGAGTTTCTCCGAAGCCTCGGCGGGACTAATCAGCGCTCCCTCTTTGGCATCCTCATTAAACCACGATTCCGCCGGACGCTCCTCAGCCCATCGGAGCAACTCATCCGGCCGCTGAAAAAACAGCACATCACTGTCCAAAATGAAGAGGTGCTCCCTGCTGCCCGCCAGCACTGGAATGTCAAAAATCTTTCGCGCGAGCGGATGCGATTTCCGGTATTCAGCGCAAGCCGGGTAATCGCGAAGCGCTTCATCCATCCGCGAAGCGACCAGTAGCGGGTTGACCAGCTCTGCTTGTGGGAAGATCTCACGGATGGTCGCTTTTTCTTCATCCCCCAGCGTCCCGTCCTCGTGAATGACGATTTGCCAGGTTTTGCCCGTCGCAATCTGCCAGGATGCCAGCATCCAGAGGCAAAGCAACCAGTCGCCGGATCCTGTCAGCGTATGCACAGCCACGGGTGGAGCAGCGGGCAATTCCGATTGCCGCCAGCTGGTGATCTTCGGACGTGTGCGATGGAAATGCCACGATGCGCCAGCGCCGCGTTCCATTTCCCGTCTCAGCAGATACAGAATGCGCCCTGGAGTCATCCCGCCTAGATCTCCAATTGATGTGACAGTTTCGAGAGTTTTCGACGACCGCTGGTGGTCACTGTCACCACATCTTCGTGCCGCACGCCACCGATCCCAGGGAAATAGAGGCCAGGCTCGACCGTGAGCACATGCCCTGCGGCCAGTGTGGCGGCGGACATCCTCGGGGCCTCGTGGAGTTCAAGGCCAAGTCCATGGCCAGTTCCATGGAAAAATCCCTGCCAGCGACCATTTTTCTGCTCGGTGACATACCCTTGATCGGTAAAAAACTGCTGAACGGAATTATGGATCGCCCCGCCTTCCACACCAGGCCGCATTTGTCGGATGGCCAATTGCTGGGCGTCCATCACGGTCTGCCACAGCCGTGATTGGGCCTCTGTCGCTCGTCCTCTCACAACCGTGCGGGTCAAGTCTCCGTAATATCCCGTCGTGGTATCCTGTGGAAACACATCCAGGATGATCAACTCATTTGCTCTGAGCGGACCATGACCGCGCTCATGTGGGTCGCAGGCCTGCTTGCCGCCCGCCACGATCGTTCCTTTGCACAGGCCACCCATCCGCAGTGCGGCAGTGTCGATTTCGGCGCGCAACAACTCCGCCGTGAGTGCGCGGCCGCTCCAGAGGAGTTGCTTGCGCGGCCCGACTTCACAGGCTCTGAGCACTTCCAAGCCCCGGACGATAGCCGCTTCGGTGATGTGAATTGCTTTTGTGAGATGCCGTAATTCCGCAGCGCTTTTAAGCTCTCGCTCAGGGAAAAAAAAGCCCTCACACGCTTGGATCTGGAGGTTCATCCCGCGCAGCGCATCTGCAAGTCCCAGGGGGAAGGACGACGGCACCTCAATTTTAGAAATTTTACGGGATCTCAGAAATGCCGCCAGCAGAATGACGGTTTTATTCTTTGCCTGTGGCCCGATGTTGAAGGCCTTCTCCAGCTCGCTTAGTGAGAGCACCTCATCCACACGCGCAGTTGCTTTTCCCCGATCTACTTCCAAATCGGAAAGCAGGATCGTTTTCTTGCCGCGATGCAGGACGAGGGCAAACGGGTCCGGACAATCAAATCCTGTGGCGTAGGCCATATCGGCATCCTCACCGGATGCAAATATCAACTTGGCCGACACAATGATCTGGTCCTTATCCCCGGATTGCGAACCTATTCGCGGGAAGGAACGTTGCTGCGATAAGTCGTCGTCGTCTTGGTATCAATCATCACTGGCTGTCCGGGCACGGGATATGCACCGATTGGGTAATCTGCTGCGATGGATCGGCGATTATCGGGACCGAAACGGAATGCGCCTTTGGCATTATTTCTCCAGCCATCAGGATCCGCGAATTCATCGCTCGGGCCGAAGAGTCCATTGGCCTGATTCTCAAGGCCGGTGCCTTGGCCGTGTTCAAGGATGGTAGGCGTCACGAACACGAGGAGGTTGCGCTTGTCGCGGGCGGACACACGTTCCTGGAAAAGATAACCCAGCAATGGAATGTCACCGAGGACCGGCACCTTGGTGCGCTGCGCTCCCGATTCTTCCTGGAGCAATCCACCGATAGCAAGTGTGTCACCGCTGCGGATCAGCACATTGGACTCAAGCGAGCGGGTATCGATGACAGGGCTTGTGACCGTGGCACCTGCGAAGACAAACACCTCATCCCGCACTTTATTGCTGATCTCAGGCTTCACGCTGAGGGTGATGAAATCATCCTTATTGATCGAAGGGCGCACCACCAGCGTGTTGCCGAATTCTTTATCTTCGAAGCCGCCGAAGACTGCTGTTGCGGTCTGTTCGTTGAAGTTCAACTGCGGCACGGGCTGGTTACGGGTGATTTTAATGGTAGCTTCCTGATTGTCAGCAGTCACCACGCGGGGGTGTGCAAGGAACTCTGCGTCCGCGTCGTTGTTGATGAGGCTCATCGTGGCAGATAGCTGAGGGAGGCTGAGAATTGCAAACTGGCCGGTCCTTCCGAGAGCGGCATTGCCAAGTTCTGCAGCCACATCCGAAGCGCCGCCTGACTCACCGAAGCGCAATCCATCGTTCAACTGGAACTCCCCGTTTTCATTTTCGAACTCAAAGGTTCTCAGACCGGTTTCCTCATCCACCTCAGGGAATGGGCTGAATCCATACTTGAAGGTCTTATTGTCAAAGACGCCACTCCAGTTGATGCCGTAAGCCTGGCGGGGGTTCGCTGTTACCTCAATGAGGCGCGCTTCGATCATCACCTGCTTGGTGGGACGATCCACGGTATCGAGGAACATATTGACCGCAGCCATGTTGGAGCGGGCTTCACGATAGAACAGTGTGTTTGTTCGGACATCCACAGTAGGTGCCGCACCGCTCTGCAGCTGGCTTTGGAGGATGGTTGCTATGTCCTCTGCGCGGGCATAACTGAGAGTGTAAAACGCTGCCTCTGTAGGCTCGGCAGCACGCTCGGCGGATGTTTTGACGTAGTAGACGTTATCCGCTTCGTCGAGGATGAGGGATTTTGCGGTAACGATGATGCGAATCGCCTCCATGGGAGTCACATTTTCCAGGCGTAGAGTGATAGTGCCGATGACCGCATCGCTCACCACCATGTTGATGCGGGCCTGGCGGGCGAGCAATCGGAGGGCCGTGGAAAGATCTTCTTCCATGAAATCGCGGGAAGCACTGGCCGTCGGACTGGTCTCAGTCAGGGACGTAGTAGTAGTAGTGGTCGTGGTGGTCGGTGCAGCGAGGGGATCCACGGGAATCGTCATGAACGCATCTGCGGGAGGATCGATCGGCGCTGGCTCGGCCAGGACCGGGGTCTCCGGAGTGGTCACAGTGGTTTCGACCACCGTCTCTTCGAGTACGACGCCGGTGGGGGTTTCTGATTCAGTCGCCACGGGCTCTTGTGCAGTGGCAGTGAATGCTAGGCTTGTTGCGGCGATGGCAATAACGGTGGATCGTAACATGGTTGGTGGAGTTATGGTTTGTCTCGGACGATGGTCGTTAATGGATTCAACGCCAGCCGGAACTGACAAGGAAGCAATTTGCGGACCACTCACTAGAAAAATCAGAAAAAAAGTTTCGGGGCAAGTACTTATTCACAAA
>JBGTCP010000297.1:0-13144 GCA_041748815.1 Chthoniobacterales bacterium | reverse complement strand
GGAGGATGAGGACGGCGGGCATCGCATAACAATCACCGACGAGGGGCATGGCATTCCGCTGGATATCCAGCACAGAATTTTTGAGCCGTATTTTTCCACAAAATCAAAAGGCAGCGGACTGGGATTGCACGTGGTAAGGTCACTCCTGAAACGCATGAACGGGGGGCTGGACCTCGTTTTCAGCAACAGCGCGGGCACATGTTTTGAAGTGCTCCTTCCTGCCGATCACGGCGCCGAAATCGAGGATTCTGCTCCAGCCCCTGTGGAAGCTGACGGAACAACCACCGAAGTTTATCCGTGGGCATTAATACTGGAGGACAACGCTTCCCTGCGCGGGCTTTTGCAACAGGTATTCGAGTCGCTTGATATGAAGGTATTCACGCACGAGGATGCGGAGTCTTTAATGGAATCCGCAGCAGCGCTGGCGAAGGAGGATGGGTATGGACTGTGCGTTCTGGATGTGACCATCGAGGGTGGGCTTGGTGGGCTGGATGTGGTGGATCCACTGCGCAAATTGTTGCCGCGGGCAAAGATTATTCTCTCCAGCGGGCATTCCGATCTCTGGGAAAGCTGGCAATCTGAACTCGACGGGTTGGATGTGGGATTCCTTCCCAAACCTTTCTCTATTCAGGACCTGAGACGCACCGCCATCGCCGGGGAGTAGAATTCTTCTTCTGAGCGGGCTTCTTACAAAAGCTGTTCAAAGTTATTTTACTAGATAATGATCCCCCTGTGACGAATGCAGACGTTCTGGTTCCAGTAAAAAGTGAGCATCGGTTGTTCCTCGCCGGATGCGCTGCGGTCGTGCTCATCAAAATCATTTTTTTGATATTGGATCCCCATGCTGCATTTTTTCTGGGGGACTCGATGGCCTTTTTGGGGACTGCGATGACGGGATGGTTTCCGCCGCAGCGGTCATGGGCTTACGGATTGGTGGTGGGATTGCTCGCTTTTCCCGGGAAGGGATTTTTCACACTGCTTCTTCTTCAAACTGCCGGCGGCATCTGCACGGCCGTGATCGGCGGATGGTGTTTGCTGAGATATCTCGACGCCAAGGCATCTGTTGCCGTGGCGGTGATGGTCCTTCTGGCGATGGATCCCTTGCAGTTGCTGTATGAGCGAATGGTGATGTCGGAGGCGTTGAGTTTGACGGGTATGGCGTTTTTTCTCTGGGGGGTTCTGGCATATGTCCATCGACCGCGATGGCAGGTATTGGTATTCTTGGAGTTGGCATTTTTCGGTGCGGTGCTCATGCGGTTGCAGATGCTTTATCCGCTGGTGGCTGTGGCAATTGCACTGCCATTTTTAAGCTATTGGAAACCCACTGAGGGTTTTGCACTCAGGACCGCTCTTTGGCATTTGCTCTTGGCCTTGATTCTCATTATTTCGACGCACAGTGGGTATCGCCATGCCATGGGGATCAAAAACCAGCAGCCTCCGTCCCATAGTTACGGAACCAATTTGATCCTGATCGGAAGTTTTGCTCCATCGGTAGAGGTCACAGACTTCGAGGATCCCGGAGTGGCGCAGGCTTTGAAGGCATGGGTCGTCATGTCGATGGACAATCGCATGCTGCGGAATGATCATGCATGGAAGGAAGGCGGGCTTGCCCTCGCTTTGATCAAGCATACAGGCGATTTTTATACCGCGGACCGTTTGGCTGGTGAAGCGTTGCGGCATGCGGTGCTCCGCGATCCTCTCGCCATAGCGGTAAATGGACTGAGCAATTACATGGACCATTTCGACATTTTCATGATGAGCCACTGGCTGTCAGTGGATCGCGGAGACTTTGATTTTCCTCAGGATGTCCAGGATTTGCTGTCAACCAAGTTTGGATTTGGTCCGGAGAAATATCGTAAATCCACGCTGGTGCGCTCATGGCATGCGGTGGGGCATCCGTATTACCTGGTGCTCGCATTGAGTCCGCTGGTTTTCCTGGCAGCCTGGCTGTTGGCTCCCCGCGGTCATAAGCTTTCTCTTGGGATTGTTTGTGTGATTGGCGTGCTTTTGTGCTTTCAAAATCTTGCTCTCAGTTGTCTTCCATCCATGCGCCTCCTGCATCCGGTTTCATTGCCATTCTGGATAGCTGTTGGCAGCCTCATATCTCATAGAATGAAAAAAAGCGGACGATCATGAATCTTTGGCCCGACAAAAAATCTCCGCCGGCGGAGCGAAAAAAGTGCGTCCTTATTTTTAATCCTGTCGCTGGTTCCGGTGATCCGGATGCAGATCGCGAACTCATGCTTGAGATCCTGGGCGAAAGCTACGCTGTGGATTTGCGGGAAACGAGTGAGTCCACATCCGCCACGGATCTCGCCGAGGCGGCCTTGCAGGATGGGGCCGGGATCATACTGGCCGCTGGCGGGGATGGCACGCTGGGAGCAGTAGCCGAGGCGGTTGCGGGGAGGAATGTGAAGTTGGGAATCATTCCCCGGGGCACCGCCAATGCGTTGGCCTCTGCGATCTTCGGCGCACGGCTGTCGCTGGATCCGCTTGGCATCGCGTGCAGGTCGATCAATGAAGGCCATACCTTACGAATGGACACCGCTCTCTGCAACGGTCACCGGATGCTCCTTCTCGCAGGCGTGGGCATTGAACGCGGGATGGTGGAGAGGGCAGATCGCGAACTCAAAGATAAATACGGGGCGCTTGCCTACATCGTGGGCGGCTGGCAGCAATTGCGCGAGCAGGAGTCATTTGCCGCATCGATCAACACTGCCGAGGGTGAATATCGCTTTCAGACCCGCAGTCTGGTGATTGCCAATGCGGCACCACCCAGCTCGATTTTTGCTCAGGGCAACGGGGCTCCCGATTACGATGACGGCTTGTTGGATGTGACTGCCATCGTCAACACGGAGACGGTGGCAGAACTCGCAAAGACCGTTCTAAGCCTGATTACTTCCGCATTTTCAGATTCTGAAAACGAAAATGAACACGTCGTCCATTTCCGAACCCGCCATGTGTTCATCACCACGGATCCACCACAGAAATTGGTGGTGGACGGAGAGATCAAAGGCGAAACTCCTGCGGAGTTTTCCGTTGAACCCAAGTCTCTTGAGATCTTCGCCCCTGAGTCCGAACCAGAAGATTAAATGGCGGAGCTTTTTCAGGAACTGCAGGATCAATCAGCACGGGATCGTTTCGAAAATGAACTGGACGTGAACTTTTGCGTCTCGGCGGGCGCGGGAGTCGGCAAGACCACTGCGATTGTGCTTCGCATCGTCCAGACCGCCCTGCGGCATCCGGAGCGCCTCTCATCATTGGTGGTGGTCACTTATGGAGTGGCTGCAGCGGATGAGCTCAAATCCCGCGCAAGGACCGCCATCCTCGATGCCCTTGCAACCAAGCCGGAGAGGGTCAGGGAAGTATTGCAGGAATTCAGCAAGGCATTCTTCGGCACCATTCATAGTTTCTGCCTCCAACTGATCCGCGAGTTTGGTCATGTGGCAGGATTGTCGGCGGAGTCGACCTTGATGGACGATGCCGGACGTGAGCGGATGTGGCGTCGGTTTGTGCACAGCGAAGAGATTGAGCTTTCTGGTGGTGCCGGTGGGGTGTTGCAACAGGTTATGCGCTTTGTATCGCTGGACGGACTGTACGCATTTGCGGCGAAGCTGGACCTGCAGGAAGTGGACCGGGCCATGCAATCACAGCTTCCGCTCCAGCCGCCCGCGTTGAATTGCACGGCTGCACTGGAACTGACAAGCACCAGAGCCAAGTCACTGCCCAAAGAGCAAGCGGCTCTGGCAGGATGGCTGGAGGCGTATGAATCCGGCGTTCCTTACTGCTCGGTGTATGCCGCTTCATCGGGCGGAGAAGCCTACAAAACCGCAACGGCTGCGGCTCTGGAGCCGTTGCATGAGTGGCTGGGCGCGGCGGTGCTGCACGTGGCAGCACACTGGGCGGCTGCTTTTCGCGATAAACGCGTCGAAGCAGCGCAGCTGACGTATGATGACATGATTTATTTTTCGAACCGGCTTTTGGAAAATGCCTCGGTGATGGAACGGCTACATTTGCGGAAATACCGCGTTATTCTGGATGAGGCTCAGGATACGGATGCAACCATGTTTGATACGCTGATGCGGATCACAAGCGCGGCGGGCCAGCCATGGCCATCGCCCGGGCATTTCAGTTTTGTTGGAGATGATCAACAGGCCATCTTCCAATCGCGTGCTTCCGTCGACCAATATCTCACGATGCTGGAAGGCTTTGCGGGCTCCGGGGCCGCGGCGCGGTTGGATTTATCGGTGACTATGCGCTGTCCGGTCAGGGTGGTGGATGCTGTGAATACCGTTTTCAGCAAACAGGACTTGCAGGCAGGTTGCGTGAAATTCCGTGAAGTGATCGCCCGACCAGCCGCACCCGATGGCGGCATATTTTCGTTCGCTCTCCCGGAATCGGAAGGCAAAGCCGGAATTAACGAAGTCTTTGAGCTGGAGGCCGGAGCGATTGTTGCGCTGCTTGCCTCCCGCGGACCTCAAGGCTTTGGGGTCTCGCAGTGGAATGAGATAGCCATCCTCGGAGCGCGGAATCAGTGGCTGAGAACACTGAAAGCGGCTTTGGGGCGTGCCGGGATTCCGGCGATCCAGCTGGGAGGTGGCGAAAAACTCCGGCACCAACCAGGCGCTACCTGGCCAGCGGCTCTGCTTCATGTGCTGCTGCATCCTGATGATTCCTTCGAGCTGCTCGGTGTCCTGCGCGAAATTTTTGTGGTGTCAGATCGTGATCTTGTCCGCTTCACAGCTAGCCTTGGTGCTGCCATCCAACTTTCCTCCACTCATCGGGGCTGTCCTGCGGATTTGCGGCTTGCCCTGGATACATTGATAGTCGCTCGTGACATTTGCAGGGCTGCGGATGCGGATCATCTTTACTCGATGGTGACGGGTGTGTTCGAGAAAGTACAATTGCGGGATCGACTCGCAGCGGCTTTTCCCGTGCAGCTGACTTTCTTTGATGAGGTGGTGCGATGTGCGCGTGAAGCATCCGTCGATGGGATGAGCCTGCAGGATTTCACCAATGGATTGATGGAGCGCTTGGACACCGAAGTCGTGGAAGCTTCGGCTGGCAAAAATGCCGTTCAGCTTCTCTCGTGCCACCGGTCCAAGGGGCTGCAATGGCCCGTAGTGGTGCTTCCGGGGTTGTGGCGTGAACCGCGCTCGGCCTCGCCGTCGTATCCCTGCATCTCGCGGTCGGCGGGCTGCACGCATGTGGCTGCGGTGAAGGGTGGAAGGAGTGGGGAGGTGGTTGCATCGCTCAAATCTGCTGCGGATGAGGAGCTGTTGCGGCTGCTTTATGTCGCTATGACGCGTGCTCAGCAGCTCCTGGTGCTTCCCGGTGTGGTCGCTCCGCCGCAGTCGCCAGTGAAGTCCGCATTTTCCATGCTGGCAAAATTTCATGATATTAATTGGCAACCTTTGTTGTTGGAGGAAAGCGCCAGCCTGCCGTTGCCTCCAGCATCGCCCGCCATCGAACACGCGCCCTTTGAGTTTCAGCCCAGCCTCGACGCGCAAAACATTTCCATGCAAGTGCCTGCCAGGATTCTGCCGCATGCACTGGTGCACGATCCGGACCCGGTGGTTTTGCCCGAGGATTCCGACACGGAATTTTCAGTGCCGGTCGGGGGCGTGGAATATGGCACCTGGTGGCATTCCGCGATGGAACGGGTCGATTGGATGGCATGGGTTGATCTCATTGGAGCTTCATTAAAAAATATGCTCGCCGAGTTGCCAGCGGCATCTCTGGATCGTGCCCGCGCCTCTTTGGAAGTGGACACGCTGATGGCCAGTGGTCTCCCGGAGTTGATTCGCACAGGGACCAGCACACATTTTGAAGTCCCGTTTCTGCATCCTTTTTCGGCCGATGAATGGAGGGAGGGTGTGATTGATCTCGTCGTGGTGCAGGCGGATGGATCATTGTGGATACTGGACTGGAAGACGAACCGTTGTCCCACCGGCATGTCTGTGGATGAACACCATGCCGCATTGTCGATGCGGTATCGTCCACAACTGCAGGCGTATTCGGCCGCGATTGAAGGTGTTGCCGGGTTGCGGGTTTCTCGGATGAGTTTGTTTGCAACTGCCACCGGCGCCTTGATCGATGTCTAAGCTTTACAGCTTGATTGGGTGGCGGATTCATTCATGATTGCGTCCATGAAAACACTCCTCGGTTTCTGCGTCGTATTCACAGCCGCGATTTGCGGTGCATCCGATTTTGTCATTGAACAGGACGTTGAGACCGGAGGGACGAAAATTTCGATGCTCATGCAGGTGAAGGATTCGCAAGCACGCATGGATATGGGCAAGGAAACCTCCATCATCCTCAACCTGGAGACTGGCGATCTCACCACGATCATGCACGCGCAGAAAATGATCATGTCGATGACCGGAGATCAGATGCAATCCATGATGCAAATGGGTATGAAGCAAACTGGAGCTTCCATGGAGCATGGAGAGCTGGTGCCCACCGGCAAGACAGATACCATCAATGGATTCAAAACCACGCAGTATCTTTCCAAGAGTGCGGATATGGAGGCGGAGTATTGGATCGCTGAGGACCTCCCTAATGCGGATGCGATGATGAAACGCTTCGCCACCCTCACTAAAAAGCTGAACGAAAACAGCCCGGCTCCCTCCGTTGCGATGGATCCTGATAAGTTTCCCGGATTCCCCATCCGCACCATCATGAACATGCCAAGCGGCGAAAAAGTGGTGAGCACAGTCTCGCGAGTCGAGGAAACAGAAGTGCCTGCTTCGATATTTGAATTACCGGAGGGCTACCAGTCGATGCAAATGCCCAGCATTCCCTCAATGGGAGATTTGAATTTCGGAAACTGACCCTGCCGACATGTCCCTGGCCGGAGAAACCATCGTCATCACAGGAGCAAACCGGGGAATCGGTCTCGGGCTCGTGCGGACCTGTCTGGAGGCCGGAGCATCAGTCATCGCAACTGCCCGCCAGCCCGATTCGGCACGGGAACTCCAGGATCTAAAAACAGGCGCAGACGGGAAGTTGCACGTTCTGGCCCTGGATGTGTGCGATGAAAAATCGGTGGAGAGTTTCCGCAACGAACTTAAGGCGATATCTCCCTGCATCGATGTGCTGGTGAACAATGCTGCGGTTTTCCCCGAAGAAGGCGATGAGGCATTTGAAGCGCTAAATTTGGATCACTTCGAAGAAGCCTTTCGCACCAATGTGGTAGGAGTTGCACGCGTGACCCGCGCCTGTCTGCCGCTGTTGGAAAATGCTGCGCGCCCCCGCGTGGTCAATATCTCCAGCGGCGCCGGCTCGATCAGCGCCAAAACCGATTCCAGCTACTACTGCTATTCCACCTCCAAAGCTGCACTCAACATGCTCACCCGAGCACTCGCCGCCGAGTTCTTACACATGACCATTGTCGCCGTAAGTCCAGGCTGGGTGAAGACCGACATGGGCGGCGAACACGCACCTCTGAGTGTTGACGAATCCGCAACCGCCCTCACCCGCATGCTTTCAAATCTAGTACTAGAAAAAAGCGGCCAGTTCCTCGCAAGAGATGGCACCACCAGCGATTACGACTGGTAAAAACCGTAGCTGTCCGGCAGCTGCCGGATCACAGTAAAAATGCCTGATGCCAGCCTTGCTTCCAGTTGCCTTAAAACCAAGAATATGGTTGTTTGGTGAATGAAGTCCGTAGGAATTTTTGAGGCCAAGACTAAATTCACCGCACTCTGTGAGGAGGTGGTTCGCACTAATCAGGCGGTTGTTGTCAGTAAGTGTGGCAAGCCCATGGTCATGGTTTCCCCGGTCTCTTCGAACCGGCCTGATATATTGACAGCCTGGCGGGAATGGACGAAGTCGGGAGGTGGGAGGAAAAACGACTTTCCCAAAGTGTGGAACTTCCGTCGCGGGGCCAAGTCGAATCCTTTGGCCGAATGACTAGTCTCTACCTGCTGGACATGTCGCTTGGGAGAATTAGACAGGAAGAAAGCTCCCCGGAAATAGCCATACGCCCCGCCGTCATTCAGTAGAACCATGCCGCGTGTCCTCTCCATTTTTGCTCTGATCGGATTCCTCGTCCTGAGTTTCTCCGCTGCGGGTATCGGGGCTCTTTTGTTTCCGGGAGGTCCTGGCGACTGGTATCGCGAGTTGCAGAAACCTCAGGGCACACCACCTTCGTGGGTTTTTGGACCGGTGTGGTCCATGCTCTACACACTGATGGCAGTGGCTGCGTGGCGGGTATGGCGGAGGCGCCGAGTGCCGATCTCACCCAAACCACGCCCGCCGCTGGACCGCCCGCTTTTGCTCTTCTTCACCCAGCTTGCCCTCAATGCAATGTGGACGCCTGTTTTCTTCGGATGGCAGCAGCCCGCATGGGCCGTGCTGGTCATCATCCTGCTTCTCGCAGCCATCATGACCACGCTGCTTGCATTCCGCCGAGTCGACGGGATCGCAGTGATGCTCCTTATCCCATACCTCGCATGGGTTTCCTATGCCACCTACCTGAATTTAGGTTTTTGGCTCCTGAACTGATTGCGCGCATCATTTCGGAGTGTCCAGCGAGGGTTCATCTCTTGAACCGATCAAATTTTCATATCAGTATCGATGGCAATTATCCGTTCGCCGACTTTTACAGGTGTTTCTGGATGAGGAGACTAATCGCTTCATCGCATTTCTCAAATCCCTCTTCCCCTCCAAAGTTGCACATCGCTACCGCAGCAAAATCTTTGTTCGGAGCAATCCAGACGACGGCATAAAACATCGTGTTCGATCCCGCATGAGTGAGTGCCTTGCCTCCCGCCCAGGGGCGCTCCGTCGTGATCCATCCCATCGCGTAATCAAATCCCTCAAGCGGAGTGTGGAGAAATTCCATTGACTCATCCGTGATAAGCTCGGCGCCGGAATCTCCAAGATGGAACCGCGCATATTTCGCAAAATCGACGACCGAGCAATGAACAGCCCCCGCCGGAGCGATACCTCTCGGATTATCTCCTCCCGGCTCTGGATCGTTAGCAACGATCCCTGAGTCAACTTCGCTATGCCCATAGGGTTGATCGATTTTCCCGTTGGTAGCCGGGGCACGGAATCCGGCAGAATCCATACCCAAAGGCGCAAAAAGCATCTTTGCCAGCAACTGCTCGTAGGGTTCAGCTGCGATGGTTTCGATCATCGCTCCGGCGATTGAGAAACCCGCGTTCGAATAAACCTGCTTCGAGCCGGGCTTATATTCCGGTTTTTGCTCAAGTATACCTTCCACCAGACGCATTCGCTGATCTTCGGGGCTTCCCTTTGCATCCCAGAGGTCACTCCAGAGCCGTGGTTCTATATCACCCGGCACACCTCCCGAATTTGTGAGCAGTTGCTTGAGAGTGACCATTTTATAGTCTTCATGGATATCCACTTCCGGGAACACATCCTCAACCGTCGTATCCCATTTCACTTTGCCTGATTCGACCATCATCGCCGCAAGCATCGCCGTCATCGATTTTGTGCAAGACCCGATGTGGTATTTGTCATCCACTGTCACCCGTTCGTGTTCTCCCACTTTGCGCAAGCCCGTTACGCCTTGAGAGACGATCCGCCCGTCGAGTATAGCTGCGGCGGCTATGGACGGCACAGGAGAGTCCTCGATCAGTCCTTCAAGCTCCGAGGAAATATCAGTGGGTATTTGTGCAGAGGTGGTCATTAAAAAGCACATCAGAAGAAATGGAAGAGTGAGTGATGGTTTCATACGATTTTGTGAATTCTTTGGCCCATCCCCAAGGGACTCATCCATCTTTGTCCGACTGTTTTTTCCGGCTGTCGATTTCGGGATGTTCAATCTGCTCCTTTATTTGATTCAGGACGGGGTTTAAAGGCTCCATGCGAATTTCAGGCGCGGATGGCGAGTCAGTCCATTCAATCTTTTCGCCCTCGATTCGCGCCGTCGAGGCCCATCCATTGGCACCTATTAGGAAGTCCTGGTCGCCTGTCAGAAAAATCAAATACCGGCCGGAATCCGATTTAGAGCGATCCTGATGATTCTGGAACATGGCGTGCCAAAGTCCAGAGTTGTCATGAATCTTTATCTCCTGAGGTAATCCTCCCTTCATGTTCTCGACCACGCGTACCGATATTCGGCGGAGAAACTTCCTCGTTGTCGTTTCCTTCTCGCGCGGATAGTTCCCCTGTCCTTTGAAAATCCCGCTTTCCACGCTCTGAACCTCAACAATTGCGATGTAATCCGCCGTGTTAATCATCTCCTCCGCTGGCTTCAAGATGACACTGTCAGCGTAAAGCCAGGACGAAATCAGGCATAAAATTAGAAGAATCCGCGGTATCATTTTTTGTCACCTAGCTTGTTTATCCGGCGCACAATGGCAAAGTCCGCTGCACTGCTTGAGTTGACTGAGGGGTGGTTGAATGTTCGGAGACTGGAAGTGGGATTGAGGGTTTTATCGCTCGGCATCATTCTCTACAACCTCACAACAGTGATTCGGGGCGCTCCCATATTTTCCTGGTCAGAAAACGGCTGACTACGAAGGCGAACATGCCACCCATGCAGTAGAGAAGCGCGAACCAGATCTCTCCAAAATAGAAGAGAGTTATGCCGGTTGCGGGAAGAGCAATTGTCGCGACAAGAGACGCAAGCCAGGTGAACGTCCATATAAATGCCAGAGGCATCAGCATCGTGGCGCGCCAAAGCGAGCTCATGAATGGTCCGGGGCTATGTGACTGGGATGGCATGGTCAGCGTTGCGATGTAGAGGTGCAAGTTATCCGAGATTTGGTAACACATTGCAGAATGTCGGGCAAGCATTTGCCGGGTCTTTGGTCGTGGCAGGACTGCGACAGGAATGTGGCAGCCTTTGTGTCAAGGCCAGCGCCACGGGCCTGCCCCGGTTCCCGTTTATCGAAATTTCGAACTTCGTGCTCTTCGTGCTCTTCGTGGTGAAATCCAGCTGCAGGATAATTTTTCATACGATTCTTGATTTTCCTTCGGTGGGTGCCGATAAGTCTTCCTCACGCAGATAAATAGCCGCCGTGGTGGAATGGCAGACACAACGGACTTAAAATCCGTTTTCGCGCAAGCGGAGTGCGGGTTCGAGTCCCGCCGGCGGTATTGCTTTTTTTCCAGATGAGCCAGACATGAAAACGACCTATCGAATCTTGCGCGGACTGGGCCTGATCGCAGCCCTGTGGATCATCGTGAGTCTCATCTCAGGGTTCTTAGATTTCAACGGGCAGATGAATGAAATTTCGCTGAGTCCGGGGTCACAGGAATCCGGGCTCTGGATGCATTATTTAACCGGGGCAATTCCTTTCGCGCTGATGGCTCTGATTCTCCTACTTCCCTACGGCTTGCTTCCCAGGATGCTCATTTTAATTTGCGGGGCGTTGCTTTGCCTGGCACTCGGATCTGTCGGATGGAGTTTCATCCGGCCTTTCGTGGGCATCCGCATGCATCTCGACGCAATACCGCTTGCGGCATGGTGGACTCTGACCGCTTATTTTGTCCTGGCTTCAAGTCAGCTGGTAACACTCTTCTGGAGGTACAACAATCCATCCAAGTGCTTTTGACATTGGGTTGGACGAAACATCACCGATTCACGCTCCGGCACACGGTTTAATCCAATTTTCCACTTTCAGATCGGGAACGCGTTTGAATTCCCGGGTGTTATTGGTGATCATGGTAACATTCAGAAAGAGGGCATGGGCGGCAAGGAGAAGGTCGCAGTTTCCAATGGGAGTCCCAGCCCGCTGCAGGTAAGTGCGGACTTTCCCAAAGATCGGAGCCGCGCTGGCGGGGAAATCCAGCACATCCAAGGGCCCGAGAAATTTGGTCAGTGCGAACTGGTTCTTTTCAGGATTCGCGCTATTGGAAACTCCGAATTGAAGCTCGCAGAATGTGATCGACGAAACGCCCACGTCTCCGACACGCAGTTTCTGGAAATGCTCGTACACCTCAGCCGGAGAGCGCTTAATAATGTAGATACAAGTATTAGTGTCCAGCAGGTATCGCATCAGTCAAAACTCTCCCGTTCGGGCTGCACGCCTTGATCCCGATCGGTCATAAACTCATCAGTAAAAAGTTGCGTCGCCTCAAACATCGACTTCCATGGATCATCATCCTTAGGCACCAGCACCACACAATTGCCTACATGGTGAATGTACACGGATTCACCATCGAACCGAAACTCCTTTGGGAGTCGAACCGCCTGGCTCTGACCATTTTTGAATAACTTGGCTGTTTTCATTGAAATAAAGTATATATTCTAAAGTATACATGTCAACTTCAGGTAGCAGATTATTCAGGTCCATTTTGTTCGCTATCAGTTACCCACCGGGTATGCCACGCGTCGAAGTCGAACTTCGCCGCGTCCTGCGTCAATTGCCAAACACACCAGGATATACGTGCCTCCAAATGGTCCACCACTGCCCATGCCGTCTCGACCGAAACCACAGTTCCTCCCCACCCGGCGGAATGCCCGCGAATGTGAGCATCACGTGAGATTGCTTCCAGATCCCGCTCGATGAGTACTCTTGTCTCCTTCTCATCCCGTTCGTCCAACTTCGATTCGAGAGTGACGATGAACGGAAGTAAACGGTCGCGAACGATCACAGCACCATTGATCATTTCAGGGGTATTTCCCGCGCGCAGGTCTGCGGTATCCGCCAGAGCCTTCAACCTTACCTCAGGCAGACTCTCAATCAATGCACTGAGTTCAGTTGCTGGTGCTGAGGCGACACAGAGGAGAAGTGCTATCGATAGTAATGGTTTCATGTTGGTAAGGACTTCCCAATTCTTTGCTGCCCAGAGGGGCGGCGAGCGCGGCTAAGTTTCCGTGGTGTAGTTTCATTTGAAGGCTGCTAGGGTCAAGTTGCTTCTCCAGTTCACACAAAACTATCGTTCGCGTACTCGACAAAAAAGCCATAGTCAACCCCCCAACCTGGAGCCTCGGTGGAAATCTGGATGGACCATAGAAATTCGTTATTCTCCATTTCCTCATCGTCAAAGTGGAATGAAAGGCCGGTCAAATGTTTCCGCAGATCGTGTATATTCCAGTTTTCGCCCCACCCACCACCGCCTAAATAGAGTCCCGCAGCATGCATCACAAAGTGGTCGCCCCTTTGATACACGGAATAAACCAGGTCGTTAAATACAGAACCGCAGATCAAATCACTTCGAA
>JBGTCP010000296.1:0-5081 GCA_041748815.1 Chthoniobacterales bacterium | reverse complement strand
AGCCGGGGTAGGTTTTCGGGATAATTGGTTTGCCACGACCCCGCAATTTGGTGCAAAAGAAGCCGATGAAAATTTCTGTATCACCCCCCGCTCGTAATTGGATGCTGTGCTCTGTTATGGCAATAGCCGTGAGCGTTACGACTGGATGTCAGGCTCCGAAGAAATCATCGATGGAGGACGCACGGTATTCCCCGCCGCAGCCGCAGGCGAAGCAGGTTGCCACGGTTGCGTATTTGAATGAGCCGGCTGGATTTGTGTTGCTGGAAGTTTCGCCCGGGTATGAGGCCACGCCGGGTAATGAGCTAGTTACTATTCAGGGTGGTAACGTTCAATCCACGCTGAAAATCGCTGAGCATCGCCGCCCTCCTTATGTGGTTGCGGATGTGACCGACACCTTGCCTCCTGTCGGCTCTCCGGTTTTTGAGCTTCCTTGATTCCTGCAGGGTTGTTCCCAATCCGCCGTGTTGGCGTGAGATAGTTTTATGAAAACCAGAATCCTGCATCTTCTCGATGGGTTAAAGGAAAGCATTTGGTTTATCCCGCTGCTTTGTGTGATAGTTGGGCTGGCATTGGCCGCATTTGCACGATGGATGGATTCGGAGGTTCTGGATGCATCGAAGCTGATGCTTGCGGGGTTTCAGCCCGGGTCGACGGAGGGAGTTCGCTCTGTGTTTGCGACGATTGGCAGCACGATGATCGGGCTTGCAGGGGTGAGCTTTTCGATCACGGTAGTGACACTTTCCCTGGCGTCCTCACAGTTTGGGCCACGCCTTTTACGGAACTTCACACGCGACCCAAGCAATCATTTGGTGTTGGGTATTTTGATGGGGGTGTTTGTGTACTCGCTCGCACTGCTGGCCACTGTGCGGTCGAGCGGAGAAGACGATTTCGAAACTCCGGTGGTCGGCCTTTCACTGGCATTTCTACTGGCGCTGCTCGGACTGGGAGCCTTCGCTTACTTCGTCAATAACGTTGCGGTTTCGATCCAGGCGACGGAAGTGGTGGCTCGTGTGCATGAAGATCTCTGCACCTCGATTGATCGCTTTTTTCCAAAGGACGATGCCGTGAATCGTCATCTGACATCCGGGGAAATCGAGTTGTTGCCTCACCGGTCGCGAGGCGAATACTTGGTCAATGCGAACCGCAGCGGATACCTCCTGGTCGTGGCAATAGACTCTCTGGTCGATCTTGCTTCGCAAGCGGATGTCGTGATTGAGCTGCGTGTACACCCGGGCGCATTTCTCATTGAGGGAACTACGGTGATTACTGTCTATTTCAAACAAGGCATGCCCGAAGAGCTGGCAGAAAAAATTGCCGGGAATTTATTGCAGGGTAACTCGCGAACGACAGAGCAGGATTTTGAGTTTTCAATCGCACAACTGGTCGAGATCGCGGTGCGGGCATTGTCGCCGGGAGTGAATGATCCTTTTACAGCCACGAACAGTATCGATTATCTCGGCTCCGCCTATGCCCGGATCGGTGCCCGCAAGCTGCCTCAGAATGTTTTCCAGGATGAGGACGGAAATGTCCGCGTGATTCTTCTGCCGGTGAACTTCCCTGAAATCCTTGCGGCTGGAATCACACAGATCCGCCAAAATGCAAAAGCATCACCAGCCGTGGTGATCCGGATGATAGAAATGCTCACTGAGATCGTGCCTGCGATGAAGCGCGGGACAGATCGTCATGCCGTGCTGCAGCAGGCACGGACTACGGCTGCCGGTGCGCTGAGTCAATCGCTGGAGGAACTAGATAAGGATGCGATTCAGCAACGTCTTGCACGGATCGAGGCGCTCGTGGCACAGTCATCGCAGTGTCATAATGCCAAGGCAGGCTAGGCTTGTGTGTGTTCGGAGACTCAGCGTGGGTCGCGAATCCGTGTCCTTCCGTCGGGTATACTTGCTGACAACTGAGTAATCTTCAGTTTCTGGATGGCGGATTTTCCGAAGCAGGCTAAATTGAGAAATGTTTCGAGCGATTATCTTTCTTGCAGTCTGTGCGGTAGCGTCCGGCCAAACTCCCACGCCAAGTCCATCGCCGACACCCACCCCCACGCCATTACCAACGCCGACGCCTGATCCCACTCCGGCGCTAACTCCTTTTCCGGTGGCATCGCTGGAGCCTGAGGAACTGAAGGACTTTGAAAATTATCCTCCAGAAGTGCGGAAGTTGATTGAGTTGTCGTTGCCACTGACCAAGCGGAATTTGACTTACACGTTCGGGTCAGCAGATCCGGCGCAGGGCGGGATGGATTGCTCGGGCACCATTTATTATGTGTTGCGCGAGATGGGGCTGGAGGACGTTCCCCGCACGGCCAGCGACCAGTATGTCTGGGCTCGCAAGGCGGGAAATTTTGAGGCCGTGGTTAGTCGTAAAATTGATTCGTTTGAGCTCGACGATTTGCGTCCTGGAGACCTGCTCTTTTGGACCGGGACTTACACGGTCGATCGGGATCCTCCGGTCTCGCATACGATGATTTATCTGGGCGAGCGCAAAAGTGATGGGAAGCAGGTGATGTTTGGCGCCAGCAACGGCCGGTCTTATGACGGGAAGCCTATGTGGGGAGTGAGTGTGTTTGATTTTGTGATGCCCCGCGCCCGCGCCAAGCCCGCAGCAGGCGAGAGTGCCTCACCCGGGAGCGTGTTCATCGGGTATGCATCCATCCCTGGACTACCCGGAGAAAAGATGGAGTGATCGGAATCGAGAAGAAGATTGATTCTTTTTCCACTGTTTTTCTTGACTCGCACAGCAGATGAACGAAAAGAGCGCAGCGATTTCGCAAAT
Source organism: Chthoniobacterales bacterium (assembly GCA_041748815.1). GTDB lineage: Bacteria > Verrucomicrobiota > Verrucomicrobiia > Chthoniobacterales > CAKUMP01 > JBGTCP01. The sequence goes on along the minus strand of JBGTCP010000296.1, from coordinate 2,300 downwards.
AACCCCACTCCTATGAAATTTATTACTCATTCGTTTTCTCTAATCCGCCCGCAATTATTTACCGTGGTAGCTTTTTCGCTGGTCTGCGCGGGAAGCGCATTCGCTGACGAGTTCAGCTTCAAGGTGGAGAACAAGACGTCCGTGAGAATCGTGCAGGTCCTGGTATCTGAAGACGGCGAGACTTACGGGACTTTTGATATCGGACGGGGAATCGCAGCGGGCCAAACGGTCACGCTGGTGTGGGACAAGTCCACCGAGAACGAAAATTGCTCACAATATGTGAAAGCAGTTTATGCCGATGAAGAGGAATCGGAACCTGCGAAATTTGATTTCTGTGAGGAAGATCTTGAGCTGGTCTTTGAGGAATAACAGCCTGCCATTTTGGCTCACTTGTTGGGCGTGTCTGACATGGCTGCAGTCCAGTCAAAACTTAGCAGCGGCAACTCCCGCATGGCTGGCGAAGGAGGCTGCGGTCGAGTCGAAACACGGGCTCTATCGTTTTGAAGGCTGTAAGTTGATCCCGACCGAGTGGGCGGATGGTGACAGTTTCTCAGTAGAAACCCCAAGTGGTAGGCAGTTCACGATCCGGCTCTATGGCGTGGATTGTTTTGAGACCACGCCCCGGGATGCAACGGATGCGAGGCGTTTGCGTTCACAGCGGCGATGGTTTGGGATCGTGAAAGCCACTCCGCAGGAATCCATGCAGCTGGCGATTCAGATGGGAGATGAAGGAGGCGTGCGGGTCCGCGAGTTGCTGAAAGAGCCGTTTACTGTAATCACCGCTTTTGTGGATGGCCGCGGCGATCCCGAGTTCGAGAGGTTTTATGGATTTGTGGAGGATGCGCGGGGTAACGATCTTGGATCGAGACTGGTAAGCGAGGGGCTGGCAAGGGCCTTTGGTGTGGTACGCTCGACCTGGGAAGGACTCACGCGTGAGGAATATTACGAGCGTTTGAAGGACTTGGAATTGATTTCGGCAAGGCAGGGGAAGGGAGCGTGGGCGCATACGGTGTGGGAGCAACTGCCGGAAGAGCGCCGGCTGGAGCGTAATGAGGAGCTGGAGCTTTCGATCACTGCGCCTTTGCTGGATCGGAGCGTGAACCCCAACACCGCAACGCGTGATCAACTCGATCTTCTGCCCGGTGTGGGTGAGGCGCTCGCAAATCGGATCGTTGAGGCCCGGGAGGAGGCGCCGTTTCAAAACCTGCAGGACTTGCAGCGCGTGCCCGGAATCGGCGCAAAAATGACGGAAGCCATCGAGCCATTTCTCATTTTCGAATAATCATACTTTCGCATTGAGCAGGTAGCGGCTGAGCCCAATGAGCGCCCCGGCGCTGAGAAACATAACGAGGCTGTAAATCGCTGGAGTGATCGCCAGCGCAGGAGCGTTGAGCAGCAGAGGACTTGCCGCGATGGTGATGGCGAGCGTCCCGTTTTGAAGCCCGCTCTCGACGCAAATGGTGGTGGATTGTTGCCGGTTCACGCCCAGCCACATTGCGGAAAAATAACCTGCTGCCATCGTGAGGATGTTCAGGGAAATTGCTGCGATCCCGGCCTGCCGGAAAAAACCGGCGAGTTCGTCTTTCTGCGAAGTGATAGCTCCGATAAGTACTACGGTAAAAAGCAGGACGGAAAAGACATTGGTGACTCCTTCGAGTCGGCGGCAGAGAGCCGGGAAGCGCCAGTTTAAGAGCATTCCAAGGGCGGTCGGGACAAGTGTGATGACAACGATTTTAAGAGCGGAGTCGAAGATTGGCAGGCTCTCAGGTCCGTCGATACCAACAAAAAATTGCAGGGAAAAGTTGATAAGAAACGGGATGGAAACAACTGCGACCAGACTGCTCAGGGCGGTGAGTGTAATGGAAAGCGCGACGTCCGCGCGGCACAAGTAGGATATGAGGTTGGAGGTGGGACCACCCGGACAAACCGCCAGAATCATGAGGCCCATCGCAACTTCGGGTGAAACCGGCAGTGTGTAGGCGAGGCCAAATGCGATGAGCGGAAGCAGGACGAGTTGATTGCCAAGTCCGATGGCGGCGGCTTTTGGAAATCGCACGATGCGGCGGAAATCATCGATAGTAAGCGTCATGCCCATTCCGAGCATGATGACTCCCAAGGCGACGGGCAGAAATACAGCAGTGATGAAATTGGACTCCATGTGTCGCGAAGCTGCCACAGCGGGCCAGATCGCCGCAATAGTTAAAGACGATTTGAAGACCCTCGAAGCTACGCGGTTTGTGCCCAGTTTTCCAAGCGCGAGATTAGCAGCTGGCTTTTCCGGAACGTTTCGGCTTCGATGC
>JBGTCP010000295.1:0-7480 GCA_041748815.1 Chthoniobacterales bacterium | reverse complement strand
CCGCCGAGTTTGGAGGCGACTGCGATTTCTTTGGTTAATTTTCCAACCGCCGCAGATTTACGCTGCGAGGCTACTTCTCTTTTGGCGTGGAGCCATTGACGTCCCATATGTGCGGATACTGGTGAAGCGCGGGATTTTTTTCAAGCAAGAGATGCAGGTGCAACAGGACGCGGACGATTTTTTGCCCGGACCGCAAAAATAAGGATTAGCGGAGCGGTGCAAAGGAATGCCCACGGGAGCCAGGGTAGTGCGAGCGCCAGCGCATCCAGCTCAACGTCCCCCGAGCGCGGATCGTGCGGACTGGACTTCATTTGCTCCACAAAAATCCCAAAGCCCGCGCCCACGATGGCGTAAGAGATGTTCATGCAAAGATTCTTAAAACTCAGCACCGTGGCACGGGATGCGGACTCGACCAGCGCGTTGAGATAGTGGGAGAGGAAAAAGTTCATGAGGAACATAGCAGCTCCGAGTGGCAGGATGAAAAATACTCCGAAGCCGGGAATGGAAAGTCCAACTCCCAGCAAGCCGAGAAAAATAAGGACACCGAGCGCCGCGAAATTAGTGCCTGCACCCCATTTTGCCACCAGCCTGCGTCCGACCGGAGCGATGAAAAATCCCAGCAATGCAAACGTTGCTCCGATCACTCCGAATGCGACTTCGGGGATCTCGATCAAGCGGTAGTAGCTGCTGTTGAAGGTGAGAAATAACCGCACGAAGCTGTCGAAGCAGAGGGCCACCACGATAAGTGCCATGGCCATCGGCGTGGCGAGAATCCATTTTGCAGCGGATAAAATTTGCCGGACGGTGGTGGTGAATGTTGTTTGCTTCTGCGAGACCGGGGCAGGCTCGCGCATCAGCAAGGAGACGGTTACAGCCGCAAAGGCCATGCCCAGCGTCAGGTAAATGGGGAACCGCAATGTCACTTCCGCAGGAAAGTTTGTATCCAGTCCGATCCAGCCCAGCACCCGATTCATGGTCGGTGCGTGAAAGACCACAGCCCCGGTAAGGCTCGTCACGATGAACGCAACCGCCTGCACCCGCATGAGCAGCTCAAGCACACGCGGCCATTCTCCCTCCCTGCCGTCCGCCAGGAGTGAATCGTAGGCCAGTGCCTCATCCGCGCCGCTCGCAGCCGCCTCCGCCGCGCCACTCAGGATGCGATTGAGGATGATCGCCCAGAAAATCAGCGATGAATTCCCAAGCGGTACAAACGCGATGAGGCCGATCTCAATGACCATGAGAAATGTAGCGATCACCACCATCGTCCGGCGTCCAATTTGGTCCGCAACAGCCCCGGAAGGTACTTCCAGGAGGATGATGGAAATCGCCCACACCACATTCACCATCGCAAACTGCTGCATCGTGAGCCCCAGATCGAGGAACAACACCGCAAATACCGGATAGTAAAATCGCGCGTTAAACAGAATCCGGAACAGAATAAAGAGCCGGACATTATTCTGTGCTGTGCTGTGGGCGTCCATGATACGACTGGGCAGCGGGTTTCCGCAGTCAGGGCAGCGTTAGAGCTGCCGGCCGGTCAGCTGGGTAAAGGCTTCGATGTATTTGGCGGAAGTTTGCTCAATGATTGCGGGAGGGAGCGCGGGCGGGGGAGGGGTTTTGTCCCAGGGCTGGGCGGATAAATAATCGCGCACAAATTGTTTGTCGAAGCTGGGCGGATTTTTCCCTGCCTCGTAGCTCTCAGCAGGCCAGAAGCGGGACGAATCCGGAGTGAGGATTTCATCAATGATGACGAGATCGCCATCAATGAGGCCAAATTCAAATTTTGTGTCGGCAATGATGATGCCGCGTTGCGCAGCGTATGCGCGGCCGTGTTCGTAGATTTCGATGCTCAGGTCGCGGAGTTGATGCGCGAGATCATCGCCCACCATGGACCGGCATTGCGCGAAGGAGATATTTTCATCGTGGCCTGTCTGCGCTTTGCGGGCTGGTGTGAACAGAGGCTCTGGTAAAGCGTCTGCCATACGCAGTCCCTCGGGCAGATCATATCCGCCGGTTTTTCCGGTCGCTGTGTATTCAGCAAATCCCGAGCCGGCAAGATAACCGCGCACCACGCATTCCACTGGCAAGGGAGTGGCCTTTTTCACAATCATGGAGCGACCTGCCAGTTCATCACGGAAGGGTGAGAGCGATGCAGGAAAGTGCGCCGGGTCGGTGGTGATGACGTGGTTCGGGGCAAAGTCAAATTTCTCGAACCAGAATGCCGAGATCTTGTTGAGCACTTCGCCCTTGCGTGGAATCGGCTCGGCGAGGATGCAGTCGTAGGCGGAGATCCGGTCCGTGGCGACAAAAAGGAGCGAGTCGCCGAGGTCGAAAATTTCGCGAACTTTGCCGCTGGCCACTTTCGGGATGCCGGGCAATTCACAGTGAGTCATGGGTTGCATTGAACGCACACCATGAGCGGGAAGCATGGCCCAGAGCAAACCAGAAATCACAAGGCAAGTGTATTTAGGAGCAAGAGGTTCGCGCCAAGTTCGCAAAGCACGCAAAGGATGGAGAAAGAGGATCAGCCGATTAATATTTTTTTGAGCAAGTGCCTCAAACAATTTCTGCCAGATGATTTTCCTTCACCTCATGATCTTGGCGGTCTTGGTGATGTTGGCGCGAACCATTATTTCATGCATTTTATAAGGTGTTTCCTTGCTGGATTTCTCACTTTAGTTGAGGCGGTGTTCTGCGTAGTATTTTCCGCAAATGAAAATCACGGATCCGGAAAAGGTGGCGGAGGTCATGTCGGGTATTGCGCAGTGCCTGGAGTTGAAGGGGGAAAATCCCTTTAAAGTGCGGGCCTACACTGCTGCGGCGCGCGCGTTGGAAGTGTATGCCGGCAGTCTGGCAGATGCCGTGGAGCAGAAAACGCTCGGCGGGATCGAAGGGATCGGCAAAGCCATTGAAGCAAAAATCACCGAACTGTGTGAGACCGGCAGGCTGGAGTATTATGAAAATCTGCGGAGTGAATTTCCGCCCGGCATTTTTGATTTGTTCGAGCTTCAAGGTCTGGGGGCAAAAAAGATCAAGTTGCTTTATGAAAAGCTCGGGGTGAATTCCATCACGAGTCTTGAGCTTGCGTGCAAAGATGGCACAGTGGCCGGGCTCGACGGGTTCGGGCCGAAGTCTGCAGAAAACTTTCTCAAAGCCATCGAATCAGAGGCTCAGCACGCGGGACAATTCCGGCTGGGCGATGTGTGGGCGGTGGCGGAGGAAATTCTCTCGGTGTTGCGCGATGAGTCTGCAGTGCTGGAGGCTTCGACGGCGGGGAGTCTGCGCAGACACAAGGAAGTGGTGCACGATCTGGACTTCCTGGCATCCACCCGCGAGCCCGAGGCAGTTGGAAAGGTGTTTGCCGGAATGCCCTTGGTGGCGGATGTCATTGCGCATGGAGCGACGAAAGTGAGTGTGCGGCTTGAGTCGGGATTGCAATGCGACCTACGTCTCGTGAAACCGGAGGAGTTTGCTTTTGCATTGGCCTATTTTACCGGAAGCAAAGAGCACAATGTGGCAATGCGCGGGCGGGCATTGAAACGGGGTTGGACGCTCAATGAGTATCGTATGGGGAAGCTGGAGGACTCCGAAAAAGAGACAGAGGAGGTCCCGGAGATCCATTCCGAAGCGGATATTCACAAAGCGCTGGGGCTGGATTTTATTGCGCCGGAATTGCGCGAGGGCAAGGGCGAGATCGAAGCTGCCGAGACCGGAGAGTTGCCAAAGCTCGTCGAGTGGACCCAGCTGCGGGGCGCATTTCATAATCACACTAATGCCAGCGACGGACGCCACACGCTGGAGCAAATGGCGGACGCTGCGATGGGGCTTGGCCTTGATTATCTCGGCATCGCGGATCACAGCAAGAGCTCCATTCAAGCCAACGGACTGGATGAAGAACGGTTGCTGAGCCAGGTGGAGGATATCCGCACACTGAATCGTACCTTCGATGGCTTCCGCTTATTTGCGGGAGTGGAGTGCGATATTCTCAAGGACGGGTTATTGGACTTCAAGGATGAGGTCCTTGCCCAACTGGATTACGTCGTGGTCTCGGTGCATGCGTCGATGACGTTGAATGAAAAAGCAATGACAGATCGTTTGATCCGGGCGATGCAGAATCCGTATGCCACGATCCTCGGGCACATGACCGGCAGATTGCTGCTGAGCCGTCCGGCATATCAGGTGAACATCCCGGCAGTCTTGGATGCTGCAGCGGAGACGGGGACGATCGTGGAACTCAATGCGAGTCCGTGGCGGATGGATCTGGATTGGCGGTGGTGGAAACTGGCGAAGGAAAAGGGCGTGCTTTGTGCGATCAATCCCGACGCGCACCGGGCGGACGGGTTGCAGGATTTGCTCTTCGGAGTCGGCGCAGCCCGCAAAGGGTGGTTGGAGAAAAAGGACGTCGTCAACTGCCTGCGAGTGGATGAAGTCGCAGAGCTTTTGCGGCAGAAACGCAGCAGGATGGGGTGAAGGGGATTACTCCGCCTTAATGAGGAAGAGGTTCGCGCCAAGCCCTCAAAGTATGCCAAGGGAGAACCGCTATATCTGGCATCCCTTCGGGATGTAAATTGCTCTTACCGGATGACCGGTGGTGGCGGTCGCTATCGCTCCCTTACCACCGGCTAATATCTAACAAGCCTCCGGCTTGAAGAGGCAAAGCAGGCATTGAAGGATGCCGAAGGCATCTCAGCTACAGCAGCCGGGGGTTGAGCGTAAGCGATACCCCCGGAACCGTTCTGTGTCCTCTGAACCCAATTTCCCTGTGGGGGTCCCGCCTTTACCTTTTAAATCCGCTTGTCACCTGAGCAAGGGCTTTTTCGGATTCGGCAGGGGACTGGTTGCAGAGGAGGACGCCGGTGAGCTTGTCGCCTCGGAAGTAGCGGGCCTGGAATTTGCGTTTGGCGTGTTCACCTTCGATTTCGTAGGTCTGCGGTGCGAGTGAAAAGTCGCCGATAAATTCAAATTTGAGGTCGAAAAGATTGGCGAAAAAGTGCGGGATGCCGGCATATTTCTGACGTTTTTTCCCAGTCATGTTGGCTCCGGCGATGGTGCCTTGTTCGATGGCATTCATAGGGTAGGGTGAGCGGCGCACGCCTCCGAGGATCGCATCAGGGTGCAGGGCGATATCCCCTGCGGCGAAAATTCCTTTTTCCTCGGTCTCCATGGTGGCGGTGACGGGGGTGCCATTCGGGCTGCTGAGCGGGGTGTTTTGGACGACGCCGAGATTGAGGTCGGTCCCCAATGCTGCAATGGCGACGGATGCGGGGAAGCGTTCGCCGCTCTTGGTTTGGATGTTGCGAAGGACTGTCTTTCCTTCAAATCCGTTCAATGTTTCCTGAAGCATGAGGTTTGCGCCTTTAAGCTCAAAATAACTTGTGAGCCATTTCGCAGTGTCGTGGTCGATACGATTCTGCCAGAGCTGGGAATCGCGCGACATCAGTGTCACTTTGCATCCAAGTTTGAGCAGCGCGGCAGTGACCTCGGCAGCGATGATGCCTCCGCCAATGACGATGATATTTTTCTCGGTCTGGACCATCTCGCGGATCGCGAGTGCATCGCGGTAGGTGCGGAGGTAAAGGATATTACCGAGGCTGGCACCTGCCACTTTGGGTTTGCGCGGGCGGGCGCCCATGGCAAGGAGGGCTTTGCGGAACTCAATGGTCTGGCCAGTGGCAAACACGGCCAGTTTTCTTTCCAAATTGAGCTGAGTGAGAATGGACCCTTGGCGTAGTTCGATCTTATGTTTTGTGTACCACTCAGCAGGAAGGTAGAGCAAGCTGTCGGCGTCAGGTTTGGCGGAGGTGAGGAAATCGGAGGCCAGCTTTTGCCGGTGGTAGGGGAGGAGCCATTCGTTACCAACGAGAGTCACACTGCCTTTTTTATCGTATTGGCGGATCGACTCACAGGCACTTGCCGCCGCGACACCGGCCCCGACTACGAGATAATCGCGTTGAATCATTCCTTTCGTATTACAGAAAAGGAGGGCATTTCAGCGAGCAAAATCTTGAGTGCCAGCAGATTAAATGCATAAAGGGTGATCGTTTGCGTCGGGGATTTGGCGGAAAATCTCCTCCCAATGCTATTTTATTCATGCCTGAACTCAGTATTATTCAATGGACGCTGGCAGGATTTGCCGCGCTGAGCATGGGGCTGGCTAAGGGGGGATTTGCTGGAGTGGGGTCGCTTTCTGTGGTGCTGATGGCATTGGTCCTCCCCGCCCGGGAGTCAACCGGCGTTGTGCTGCCAATGCTCATTGCCGCGGACTTATTTGCGGTGGCAGCTTTCCGGCGGCATGCGGATTTTGCGGCAATCTGGCGGCTGATGCCCCCCGCGCTGCTCGGAGTAGTGCTGGGATTTTGGATGATGCCGCTAATTCCGTCCCGCTTTTTTGGTCCGGTAATAGGGGGGATTGTCCTTATAATGCTCGTAGTGCAGGTGGTGCGGAAGTTGCGGAACTCGGCTTTGATGCCGGAATCTGGCAGCGGGTTGCGGGTCTTCAGCTGGGTGATGGGCATTTTCAGCGGAGTGACCACAATGCTGGCAAATGCGGCGGGGCCAGTGATGACGATCTACCTGCTGGCGCGCGGATTCGAAAAAATGCGCTTTGTCGGCACGGGTGCGGTGTTTTTTTTCATCATCAACTTGATCAAAGTGCCATTCAGCAGCGCGCAGGGGCTGATCCGTCCCGACACGCTGTTATTCAATGCGCTGCTGCTGCCAATCCTGGTGGGAGGCTTTTTTCTCGGAAAATTCCTCCTCGGGCAGATTTCGCAGAAATGGTTTGAGTGGATTGTGCTGGTGCTGTCGGCGCTCGGGGCTGTGCGGTTATTGATGGTCTCGGAGTGAGGTTGGCATCATGGGCTCCGACGATTTTTTCATGGAATAGTCTGAGTCTGCCTTGTCGGCGGAGGGATTTATGAATTTCCTGCTTTGATTATTTGCCCGGCAGCGCTATCTGCCTGCATTACTCGTGAAATCGCGAAGCCATGCCTATATCCGATTGGTGCTTTTTTGCACGGTGATCCTGCTTGGGCCGTGCCTGCTGGGGCCCGGACTTTTCACGCCGCGTGAGTTTGATTCGCTTTTATTAGAGCGGATCCGCGAGAGGAATCCGGAGTACGTGTTCATCGGCGACTCCATGTTGCTCACCCGCCTTGACCACGAACGCTTCGAGTCGCTTACCGGCAGTCCCACGTCGGTACTCGCGGCGCACGGGCTTACATCGGCAGGGTGGTTTCTGATGTTCAAAAACTTTGTGGTGGGCGCAGAGATCAAGCCGCGCGTGGTGTGGATCTTCTTCCGTGATTACGGACTGAGCTGGCCAAACTACCGGACCACCGGTTCCTACCTCGAAAAAATGGAACCTCTCATGCATGCTGAAGAACCTCTGCTCGATCTGGTCTGGGATAGAAATAAGTACAGCTCCACCGTCTCAATATCAGAAGTCCTTTTGCAGCTCTATCCGCTTCAGAAGCACCAC
>JBGTCP010000294.1:0-2677 GCA_041748815.1 Chthoniobacterales bacterium | reverse complement strand
GCTGGGCCTGTCCGGATCGGGAGGACGCGTGAGGCGGGTCGGCAACAGCGGCACGGTGAATGCCAGCAAACCTCCCGGACGAAGCACGCGGTGACACTCTTGCAAAGCAGCAATCGGGTCCGGCACGTGTTCCAGTGTGTCTGAATGGATCACAACATCGTGGCTGTCATCGGCCAGAGCCATGCGTTGCATATCCATTTCCGGATAACTGCTAAGTCTAAGATGTGGAGCCAGGGCCAACCACCTGTGCAGGCTCCCGGCTTCGTTGATCTCGAGAATGCGTTGTTTTCGAAATCCAATATGTTCCCGGCAGAAATCTTCAAAGACTCCCTCATACTTAAAATGCGTCATCAAGGCCGAAGCCAAGGTCATACTCCTCAAATTGCTGTCGCAGAGCTTGCAGTGAAATGCCTGTTGGCGCTCAATGGTAGCTTCCTCCTCCGCATTCAGCGCCCACGCATCAATCAATCGCGCAGCAAGAATCCGCCCTTGAACGAAGTGTGTGTGTCCGCAAACCGGACACGATTCCTGCAGCGGTGGATCGGGTGGCATCATATTCATGGTTTGCGCCAAAGGCCTTGCCCAGTCGGCAAGTTTAGAATTTGTAAGCTGTGCCGGGCGGCGAACTGATCCCATGCCACCCGTTGCGGCTCGAAGCCATTGTGGGAATAATCGTCCAGCAGCACATAGGCTCCGTGCACGAGACGGTCCCAAAAAAAATCGCCGGATTCGATTTCCGGGGCGGCACAGTTTAAGTCGATCGAGCAGAAGGCAACTTCTTCTGAAGTCACCTCCGTCAGGCTATCAGGTATCATTCCCCTCACAATGCGCACCCCCTGTCTGTGCGCAAAAACTTTTCGCACCGCCTCCGCACATTCGTAGAAATTACCTTCTTTCCCTGCCTTTCGCCCGATGGCTTTTTCTTCACGGGAAATTTGTGACTCAACCAGTCCGTCGAACGTGTCCAGCATCCAGAATGTGCGACTCGTATTTGGCCAGTCAAGATACTGCTGCACCGCCGCACTCAGGAATCCCCGGCCTGCACCGCATTCCACAAAATCGCCCCTCAATTCCAGTGCCTGCCGGGCCACCCATAGAGCGATATGCACCCGCCATGGCCAGTTGAAATCCTCTCCGATCGCATCCACCCCTGCCTGATAGGCAGCAATGAATCCTGCGTCCTGAAGAAATCCCGGTGTATGGGATGTGGACAGGCTATCGGCGCGGAATGCGGGTCCCTCCAGACGCGCTCTTTCCGGCTGCCATGGCTCAAGGTTGTGGCATCGCTCCTGAAGGCTAATGTAGGATTTCCGGAGTTTCTTCAGTTCATCACGGGATTGCTTGTGCAATGCTACATGATCCTCAGCAAGCCTGCGCACGGGCGGGAAAATTTTGGAAAGCAATCGAACAGTCTGGCTCATCGGATAAGACTCAGTGAATGTTCAACTTCTCCGCAAGGTTTGTTTCATCCACTCTCTAAGCAATCCGCGGAAGATTCCTGATTTCCGGCCGAACTGAATCCATGCGTGATTGAGTAATTCGAGAGTTTGAAGTTTTTCCTTCTCCAGCTTGGCACGACACTCACGCAGCTTCTGCTTCAGCGTGAGGGTCCCTTCCTGCAAGGTGCGAAGCTCTTCAATGCTCCGTGACAGGGCGCAGTCTATCGGGCTTGTGTGCAGTGGCAATGCCGCACCCGCGTGCCCGACAATCGCCTCATGGTAGAGCTCAAGGTAAGCATCCATCATGCGTGAGGTGTCAAATTTTTCCACTGCCCGCACCCTTGCGGAGCATCCCATTTGTTCACGGCGGCGGGCATCTTCTGCTAGGGTGAGCGCGGCCTGCGTGAGAGCACGTGTGTCACCAGTCGGCACAAGGATCCCTTCACTGTCTGTCACCATTTCCGGAATTCCCCCGGTCTGAAATCCCACTACCGGCAGGCCGCAGGCCAATGCCTCCAAAACTGCAAGCGGAGCTGTGTCCGCAATGGACGGGTAGAGAAAAAGATCAAGCGTTCCCAATGCGTCCCGGATATCCTCATGCCGGTGTGAGGCAAAAGGGATGATCCATGGCTCAGGCCCTTCCTTCTCTGCACCAATATTCAAAAAGAGCATTTCGGGATGCCGCTCACGGAGGGCTCGCAGCGCGGCGAATGCGTGGTCTCCGCCTTTCCATGGATGCACCAGAACCCCGGAGCGGGCTAGACTTCCCACGATGAATGCATCCTTCGGAAGACCCATTTTTTCGCGCGCCGCTGATTTTTCAGATGGCTGGAAGAGCTGCGTATCGATCCCGTTTGGAATGTACTTGAGCGGGTGCTGTCCGAGCAGGCTTTTTTCAATTTTTGAAGCTATCCAACGCGAGCCTGCAACAATCCAAAGCCGGGAGTTATCCGAGATGAGTTTTTTATCTCTCCAAAGCTCTGCGGTGTTATCGAATGGCAAGGCTGGTCCGGGCAGTGTCAGATCGGGACAGGCACCGCATCCTGTCTGCCATTTCAAGCAATCCAGCGCATGCGAGCAGTAGCCCGTCAATGCCTGCATGTCATGGATAGACCACACGACAGGCCGGAACCAGGAGAGCGCGATGAGCGAGTGCGGATGAAAATATCCTCCATACAAATTGTGAGCATGCACCACATCGGCACCCGCCACTGCTTCGTGCCGTGTGAGAGCGTGGC
>JBGTCP010000293.1:0-1760 GCA_041748815.1 Chthoniobacterales bacterium | reverse complement strand
GGTTCCCTGGTACAAAGCCCGAACCTACTCCTGAAGAAGAGACCGCACAGATCGCCATGGTGCAAAAGGAGATCGCGGAAATGGCTCCCGATGTGATTGGCATGTCCGAGATTCGCGACGCGGCATCCGCAAATATTGCTGTGGCAAGGCTTCCGAATGTGACTGTGGATGTGGTCTCCCGTTTCCGCGGGCGTGAAGAGGATGTGGGCTTCCAGCAGTTGGTGATTGCGTCAAAAATCCCTGCAATGAGCGCATGGAATGAGGAGTGGAAATCGGCCACCTCACCGCCACCCCGCGGATTTGCTTTTACAGCATATCAGATCAATGAGCGGCACGTGCTCCTGTTTTACAGCCTGCATTTTAAAAGCAACTGGGGAGAGGACTTCGAAAACTTTCCCATGCGTGAGGAATCCGCACGTCAGCTTTTGGCGCATGCCGATGCCATGCGCGCAGCCTATGCATCCCTCGGAGAAGTGACAGTAGTTCTTGCCGGCGACTTCAACACGTCGCTCGACGATGAGCGTTTCAGCGAAGAAAAAACACTCAGGATGTTGCTGGGTGCCGGTTACACGTGGGCGTGGGAAGGCGTGCCGTTACGGGAGCGACACACATTGCCGGCAGGCGGCATGTTTGCCTCCGTCTGCTTCGATCACATGTTTGTCATGGGGCCTGCCAGGATTGTCTCGGCATTTATGCCACGCACATCGCACATTTCCAGCGACCACCGCCCGATCGTGACGACGCTGGAGTTTCCTTAAATCAACCCGCCTTCTTTTCCGCCTTCAAGGTGGAGCAGGTAACGCTTGCGCCAGAGTCCACCGCCATATCCCGTGAGCCGTCCATTGGCCCCAACGATGCGGTGGCACGGCAACACAATCGCCAGCCGGTTCTCGCCGACAGCCCTCGCAACTGAACGCACCGCAGACGTCCGACCTACCTTGGCCGCCAGTTCACCATAACTCCAGGTTTTGCCATATGGCACAGTGAGCAGTGCCCGCCACACCTCCTCCTGATGCGCACTTCCGGGGAATTGCAGCGGTGTCTTAAAACTCCGCAAACCGCCGACAAAATACGCCGCAATTTCCTCGGCGATCTGCTGCATGGGTTCAGTTTCTCCCGGAAAAAATACTACCCCGAGTCGCTTTTCCAGCACGGCAAATTGCGTTTCCAACATCCGACGGTCCCAGAATTCGATGAGCTGGACTGCCTGTTCATCGCCCGCGATCATGATCGGGCCCAGCGGCGATGGCACCTGATTCACCCGTAGCGCGTGGCGGCTTTTGGATTTCCCGGGCGAATCTCCCGTGACCTTCCGAAGCGCTTCACCAAACGCACTCACCGAATCAAAATCGGCGTCCATGGCAGAGTCCAAAATCCCCGCTCCCTCCTGAATGCGCGAGAAAGCACGCCCTAAACGCCGCGCCCGCAGGTATGCCAGAAATGTCATCCCATGCTGTGCCTGAAACCACCGACGTACACGGGCAGGATCCACTCCGAAGTCCCGGACCTCACTCATGGTCCATCGTCGCGAAGGATCTACATCCACGGCCTCGAGCAAGGGCCGCAGCCAATCCGGCGTGCGTCCTTTTGCTTCCAATGGATTACAGCGATGGCAAGGCCGGTAGCCCGCAGCCAGTGCATCACCGGCTCTAGGAAAAAATTCCACATTCTCACGAAGTGGCTTACGGGCCGGGCAGGTCGGTCTACAAAAGATCCCCGTCGTGCGAACTCCCATCACAAATAGTCCTTCGAACGACGCA
>JBGTCP010000292.1:0-7125 GCA_041748815.1 Chthoniobacterales bacterium | reverse complement strand
TCGCCCCGGAATCACCTTAAAAACGTGGAGGCGCGCTTGGGTTTCCTCAGGACGGCGGGACATCAGAAAATTGCACGCGTCATGCCTTGACGGCGTAAGGCGCAGTCTGTAGTTACTGCACGCAGGGGAATTTGCTACGATGCTACATGCTTCGATTACCACGGTCGGCGATAAGGGTTCCAGTGAGGCGACTTATAGGAGCATCGTCGAGCACGCCATTGAGGGAATTTTTCAGACTACGCCCGACGGCCGCTACCTTCTCGCAAATCCAGCCCTGGCACACATCTACGGATACGGCTCGGTCGAGGAACTTCAGGGCAGCGTCAACGAGATCGCCCGCCAGCTGTATGTCGATCCCGAGAGGCGCACCGAATTTGTCCGGCTCATGAGCGAAGAGGATGCGGTGTGGGGCTTCGAATCGCCGATTTACCGGAAAGACGGCAGCGTCATCTGGATCTCGGAAAATGTGCGCGTCATCCGTGATGCGGACGGTGTGGTCCAATATTACGAAGGGACGGTCGAAGACATCACGAAACGGAAACAGGCGGAGGATGAGCTGCGGAGAGCGAAAGAGGCCGCAGAAGAGGCGAGCCGCTCGAAGAGCCAGTTCCTGGCCAACATGAGCCATGAACTCCGCACGCCGCTGAACGCGATCATCGGCTACAGCGAATTGCTCCGGGAGGAAGCGGAGGATATCGGCCAAACTGCGTTCATCGACGACCTTCGGAAGATCGAGAAAGCAGGCAAACACCTTCTCGAGCTGATCAACGGCGTCCTCGATATCGCGAAGATCGAGGCAGGGAAGATGGAGGTCCACGCCGAAACGTTCGATGTGGCGACGATGGTGCGGGACGTGGCGGCCACGGTGGCACCCCTGGTCGAGAAAAACGGCAACGTCTTCGAAGTGACCGCCGCGCCGGACCTCGGCGTCATCCGCACCGATCTTACAAAATTGCGCCAGAGCCTTTTCAACCTTCTTGGCAATGCCGGCAAATTCACAAGCGAAGGTGCCGTCTGGCTCGAAGCAGAGCGCAAGGCATCCGCTGATGGTGGCGTGGACAGTATTCTCTTCAGGGTGCGCGACACAGGCATCGGCATGTCGCCCGGGCAGGCGGCGAAAGTTTTCGAAGCATTCACACAGGCCGACGCCTCGACGACGCGCAAATTCGGGGGGACCGGACTCGGACTCGCGATCACCCGCGAATTCAGCCGGATGCTCGGCGGCGAGACCACCGTTGAGAGCGAGCCCGGTCGCGGCTCCATCTTTACCATCACGCTCCCGGCTGTGCTTCCGGGCCATGACGAACCCAAAGCGGCACCCGCCATCCCGCTGGAGGAGCCGGAGGCTGCTGCTCAGGGGCCGGTCGTGCTGTTAATCGATGACGACCCGACAGTCCACGATCTCGTCCGTCGTTTTCTGAACAAGGAAGGCTTTCACACCATCGGCGCGATGAGCGGCATGGAAGGACTCGAACTCGCGGCGCGGCTCCAGCCTTCAATCATTGTCCTCGACGTAATGATGCCGACACTCGACGGCTGGACCGTCCTTACCCGTTTGAAGGGCGACCCCGTCACCTCTTCAATTCCGGTGGTGATGCTTACGATGGTGAACGACAAAGAGATGGGCTTCTCGCTCGGAGTGGATGATTACATGCTGAAGCCGATCGAACGTAGCGGCTTCGTCTCCGTGCTCCGGAAATATTGCACCCGCGAGGACTCGCCCGTCGTCTTGCTCGTGGAGGACGATCAAACCACGCGGGATCTACTTCGCACTTCGCTCGAAAAAGAGAATTTCACCGTGATCGAAGCCGGGAACGGCACTGAGGGTCTCGCCAGGCTCGCCGAGGCCAGGCCGGCCATTATCCTGCTCGACCTCATGATGCCGGGGATGGACGGGTTTGAATTCACCGAGGCCGTGCGCGCTCACCCCGAGTGGCGGGATCTTCCGATCCTCGTCATGACTGCGAAGGACATCGACGCGGAGGATCGTGCGCGGCTCGATGGCAACGTAAGCCGCGTCCTGCAAAAAGGGGCGTGCGGCAGGGAAGAATTGTTGACCGAGATCAGCAGCCGCATCTCCCGCACCATGCGGGCACCCATTGCGTCCGGCACAACTCTAGGAGGCGCAACATGAAAAAAATACTGCTCGTCGAAGACAACGAAATGAATCGCGACATGCTCTCACGCCGCCTCGTGCGGCGGGGGTACGAGGTGCTGCTCGCGACGGACGGCGCCCAAGGCGCTGCCGATGCGGAGCGATTCATACCGGACCTCATCATCATGGATATGAGCCTGCCGGTGCTCGACGGTTGGCAGTCGACCCGCCGAATCCGGCAGCAGCAGAGCACCGCCTCGATCCCGGTGCTGGCGCTCACTGCGCATGCGATGGCCGGAGAGCGGGAACGTGCGCTGGAAGCGGGATGCGATGATTATGATACGAAGCCGGTTGACTTCACACGGCTCATCGGAAAGATCGAAACACTGCTCAACGGAGGCGCACGATGAGCAGCACCACGGTGTCGGAGGAACTGCCTGCCGTCGATCTCGCCGGACGGCTTCATAACCTTCGCACGCCGCTGAATCAGATCATCGGATTCAGTGAGATGCTGGTCGAGATCGCTGAGGAAGAGGGGCATCACGATCTCATTCAGGGCCTCGATTCCATGCGTGAAGCCGGCACCGAGCTGGCCGATCTGTTTTCAGACGATCAACTTTTTGCGACGGAAACGCGTGCGGGCAGCGATTATTGGCCGCTCACGGATGCGGTTCGCACTGCCATCAGCCGCATTGTGGGCTTCGTCGAGGTCGTGCTCGCTGAGGCGCCCAGCCCGCGGCTGGAAGGATACCGGGCCGACCTGCTCAAAATCCGTACTGCCGCGCGGCATTTCGTGGAGCTGGTGCAAAGCAGCAGCCTCCTCATTCACCTCGGCACCGCGCGGCATTGGGACACCGCTTCCAGCGTCGCACCGGCGCTTCCCGGAGCGTCTGACCAGACAGGCAGTCGTGTGCTGGTCGTGGACGATGAAAATCTCAATCGCGAAGTGCTGTGCCGCAGGCTGCAGCGCGAGGGTTACCGGCCCACTGGAGCGGCCTCAGGACCTGAGGCATTGAAGCTGATTCGCAAAGAGCAATTCGACGCCATCCTCCTCGATATCCTCATGCCGGAAATGAGCGGCATGGAGGTGCTCGGTGAGCTCAAAGAAGACCCGCTACTGCGCCATCTCCCTGTCATCATGCTCTCGGCGCTCACCGACGTGGACCGCGTCGCACGCTGCATCGAACTCGGTGCCGACGATTATCTTTCCAAACCCCTCACCGCTGTCCTTCTCCGCGCGCGTCTCCGGGCCAGCCTGGAAAAGCAGAAGCTCGCCGGTGAAATCCTGCGCGCGAGCAAACTCCAATCCGTCGGAGCCCTTGCCGGTGGCATCGCGCATGATTTCAACAACATGCTCACTGCGGTGCTCGGCAACCTTTCGCTCGCACTACAACACCCCGCTCTACCGGCCGAACTGCTCCCGCGCCTCGAGGAGGCTATCGGCGGCGCGGTTCGCGCCCAGGAAGTCACGCGCCATCTCCTCACCTTCTCCGAGGGTGGCGCGCCGATCAAGCAGACGCTCCGGGTCCGCCCACTCATCGAGGAGACGAGCACTCTCGTCATCGCTGGATCCAACGTCCAATGCCGCTTTCGCCTGCCGGATGATCTCTGGGACACCGAGGCCGACCCGAGCCAGCTCAAGCAGGTCATCAGCAGCATTGTTCTAAATGCGGTCGAAGCGATGCCCGGCGGCGGCAGCACTTGCATCTCAGCGGCAAATCTCGTGCAACCCCCGGCCGATACCCCGCTACCCGCCGGTGAGTATATCGCAGTGACGATCAAGGACGAAGGCACTGGCATCGCGCCGGGTGATCTCCAGCGGATTTACGATCCCTTTTTCACAACTAAACGCCAATCGCGCGGGCTCGGGCTGGCAGCGGCCTACTCCATTATCCAACGTCACGGCGGCCATATCTCCATCGATTCCGAGCCGGACCAAGGCACCACTGCCCGGATCTACCTTCGCGCCTCGCGTCCTCACGTCGAAGCCGCAGCGCCGGCATCGCCCGTTGCGCCCGGAGAACCGGTCGAACCTGCCGCGCCCGCAAAGCAGCGCCGCGTCCTGATGATGGACGACGACGCGGCGATCCGCATGCTGGCGGAGGTCATATTCGCACAGATGAACTTCGATGTGGAGACAGCACCCGATGGCGAGACGGCGCTGGCAGCACACGCAGCGGCTGCGGCTGGCGGGAAGCCCTTCGACCTGGTCATCATGGACCTGACCATTCCCGGTGGGATGGGCGGAAAAGAGGCCATCGCCCTGCTCCGCAAAAAGGATACCTCGGTCTGCACCATCGTCTCGAGCGGATACTCGAATGATCCTGTGATGTCGCAGCATTTAGAGCACGGATTCAATGCCGTGCTGCCAAAACCTTATACAGTTTCGGATCTTACCGCCCTATTGCGCACCCTGCAAATGGCATAACGGGCTCTTCATCCCGCTGGGAATATGATCCACTTAATTTGATCCGCCATCGACACGACCAGCTTGTTGATCCACAATAGCACCACGAAAACACTGAATGTCAGCCAAGCAAAAACGCATTTCTCAAGTATTGTAGAACAGGTCAAGAAGTGAGAAACCGTGGTGATTTGCAAGCGGAATCTGCCAGTGGCGAAGATGACGGCGTTTGTCCCTTTCGGGGGGCTTCTGAGCAGCATCAAACGGAGATTGGTTGGGCGAAGGGCACCGCCGACCGCATCCTGACGGCCACGGCACGCAAGGAAGAAAGACACGGTCGCATCCTGCGCGTAAATGCGGATTAATCTTTTTTGTAGGCCACTTCGACAGCGTGGATCATGGGGTAGTGCTTGTCATTCAAGGTGATAAGTACCAAACCATAAGCACCCACCGTGGCAGCGATCAGGCAGTCCGCCAAGCCACAACCGTGAGACTTACGAAAATCTCGTGAAAAAAGTCCGCCTTGCTCGGCGATGTCTGTTGTAACGGGTAAGATCGTGAATGCCGATACAGTTGCAGCCAGCCTGGTCCGCTCCACTCCCTCTCGAACTCCTTGATAAAGTTCGGCAACGTTCATCACAGAAAGGTATCCCTCGAAAATATGGGTTTCCACAAGAGAACCGCGTCACGGTAGCCCCTCAGGTAATCGATCAGAATGTCCGTATCGAAGAGGTATGCCATCAAAAACGGTCGAATTCTTTGCGCATCTGGTTTTGACTTCATTCCCACGGATTTTCCTGGAACTTCTGGTGCCTGCGCCTGGGCCTCGACCTCCCGAGAGCAACAGACTCGACCGGACGTTGTGCATGTAGGTGGATTGACAGGCGATTATTAACCGGGTATTTTTGGCAAATGGCAATAACGCTATTGATGAATGGACGCTCACAGGCAGTCTGTTTGCCCAGTGCATTACGAATGCGGGGCAAAGTAGTGTCGATACGTAAGCTGGGTGATGGTTTGCTGCTGGAGCCGGTCAAGGCGGATCAGTGGCTGGAATCGATTCATGTTGAGGATTCCGCTTTTGCCAGGCCGGACCAGGGAGTCATGCCTCCACCGCCTGAATTTGAGAAGTGAGATATCTGCTGGATACCAATGTTTGCATTGCCGTCATGCGCGGGGTCACGAAGGCCACTGAGCGCATAGCGCAAGTCGCCATATTTTCGTCGGCCGATACACTGGATAGCGCCGCGTCCCGTAGAATTGCGCCCGATGGGCGCACGGTTTATCCTATTTTGAATCATGGTTCCATTCAGGTATGAAATCAGAAACGCCAGAACATAAATCAGAAATTTCGCCGGACGCGGTGAATCATGCGGACCCATTGACTCTTGTACTCGATGTGCGCACACCTGCGGAATTTGAGGAAATTCATATTGAGGGTGCGGTGCTGCACCCGCTCAGTGAGCTGGCCCCTGACAAGGTGCGCGGGATGATGGAAGGCAAGACCGAGTGTGTGGTGGTGTGCCGGTCCGGCAACCGTGCAAAGCAGGCGGCAACCAGGCTCAGCGAAGCGGGGCTGAATGCCGTCAAAGTGCTCGACGGTGGAATGCAGGCATGGGAATCGGCGGGACGTCCGGTAAACAGGGGTCGCGCGATGATGTCACTGGAGCGGCAAGTACGTATTACTGCCGGATCCCTCGTCTTTGTGGGTGCTGTGTTGGGATTTTTTGTCAATCCCATGTGGAGTTTGCTTTCCGGTTTCGTGGGGGCAGGTCTGGTTTTTGCCGGAATGACTGATACTTGTGGTATGGGAATGCTCATCGCCCGTATGCCATGGAATAAGCGTCGTACGCAGGTCTGAGGGGCGTAGCTCCGATGATTGTAAATCATTGATGGGGATGGATATAGTAGTCGAGCGCTGGTGCAATGCGTCATTGCTCGTTTTGCAATCAGCGGAGATGCGCCCAGCCTGAGCAAGGGCAAAAGCAGATGTTGCAGATTTAATCGCTCACTGGCCATCGCTGTGTGATACGCTATCCGATTATGAGGTATTGGTTGAGTTCTGTTGGTTTGATTTTCCTGCTGGCAGATCCGCTCGCAGCAGTCGATGGGCTGCGGGAATTCACTGGCGCGAAGACGCGGGTGGTGTGGATTTCACAACCCGGCGCCAAGGATCTTTATGCCAGAGGAAATAATCACACGCTCTGGGCGCTGGAGTCGGGCGACAAGGCACCTCGCAAGCTGCTCGCGGGTCCCGGCAATTACCATACTCCGCTGATGTCTCCTGACGGCAGCTTTGTGGTTTATTCGGATCGTGAAAAACATGTGATTGTGCGTGTGGATTGGGAAACTGGTGAACGCAGCGAGATCACTGCAGGCGCAGCGGCAGCGCTTTGGAGAGATCCGTCGGACGGGCGCATCTTCCTGTACGCTCAGGTGGGACAAGGCACCTCGACAAATCCGATCGTGCGTTTCCCCATCGATGCGCCAAGCCAGCGGGAACCGGTGTGGAACCAATCACGAATCGAAATACTCGCACCGGGCTCGCTTCATCTGTCGCGCGATGGAAAGCAGGCGGCTGCACTTTTCCCGTGGCCGAGGTCGGGCATTGCAATGCTTCCAAATG
>JBGTCP010000291.1:0-22950 GCA_041748815.1 Chthoniobacterales bacterium | reverse complement strand
GCTACGGCATCGTTCGCGCTGTCGGTCGCACATTTGTCCGCTGGGGCAGTGGCGTGTATGAAGTGGCGACATTCCCATTTCCAACAAACAAAGGCAGATACACCCCGCCCTACCGCCCGGAACATCTGTGGCTCAGTTCCGGTTATCAGGAATTTCCACCAGAATTGGGCTTCCGCTCTGCCTCTCCTTACAATCGTAACGATTACGATTGATTCCTCACTCCGGGGAAGCCGGGAGAAAGTGGTTACATCGCTGCTGCGAGTGGAAGGCGTCCGCCGTCGATCCAACGATGCTGCACATCCCGCATGATGAGAGCGTGATCAAAAGTCACACTGCCAGGCGGGAATCTTGTTTCATCTTCGTAGTAAGATGAGTTGATCGACGATACGTCGAGGCTCTGCACGCGCCAACCTGCGGTCTCAAGGACGATCCCGTCCAGGCTGCAGCAATCGCTGGCAGGGGAGTAGCCGAGCGAGCCGGATTCAAAAAATTTCGAGGCATCTTTCAGAGAGGCAAATATGGATGAGCCAGGAAATCCGTTGGCGTTCTGTGCCTGAAGATGCATGGCTATTTCGCTATCCAATGATTTCATGTCGAAAGAAATCTTTCCCGCAGTGTCGTCCACTTGGAAATCGGCAAAGTTGTGGAGGCCGGGGAAAATCCTCCCTCCGGCGTAATAGCTCAGCCTCGAATTCGTATCCCTGCGTGGAATAAAAACACCTTCCTTTTCGCCGTCCGTGTCGCGCCACTGAACGGCGATGCGATGCGCAGCATTCTCACTGCTCATCCCGAAAATGCGCGGAATACCTCGAACCCGGATTTGCTCGAGCCGGATGAGGCAGATGCCCACCATCGCAAATCCCGCGTGCAACTTGGGCGTGAACGGAGCAGGCAGGAGTGATTGCACGACACCCGGATCCGCCCGGAAATTAATCAGCAAACGCCGACGGATCAGTCCGTGGATGGCAGGAAGTCGCATAAAAGTTTGCGGTGGAAGACTGGTTATCTGCCAATTTTAAGGGAGTCCTGGGATGAGGTCAACGCACTTTCCCATGGCGCGAATTCAGCGGCGCACGGCCAGACCAGGAGACATCCCATCCATGCCGAAGGCATTGAAGCTGCAGCAGCCGGGGGTTGAGCGAAGCGACACCCCCGGACAACGGATCTCCCCAAAGATTGATCCCGAAGGGATCACAGCGGCTTCTGCCACCCCTCCGGGCATGCGCGTCAAGTTAACGTTGGAAGAACACAGCGCCAAAGGCGCGACGATTCCATAGCCCGGCTCGAAGGGCCGGGTTTCTGTTCAGAACAAGCAATCCGGCCTGAAAGTTCGCGATTCCGGGGATGGAGTTGGGTTGCCTCACCGGATCGCGGACTTTCAGCCCGCAAATTCTTAACATTGTGGACCCAGCCCTGCGAGCTGGGCTATGGAATTTATGCCCGTCGGGCCAAGGAATCCCTTAACTTGAGGCACATGGCCAACGGGGTGGAGGTGGTTTTGGGGCCGGTTCCGGGGGTGTCGCTTGGCTCAACCCCCGGCCGCGGTTTCTTGAATGGCTTCGCCATGAACAGGGTTCCTGCCTGGAGGCTTGCCTGAAAATTCTCCTTGGACGGCTTCACCGTCACTGGAGCGAACGAGCAGGACGCATTCTTGGTGTTTTGATTTTTAGAAATCGGGAGTAAGATCGCGGGGTGATTGGAAGGTGGATATGCATTTTTTGGATGGGTGGGTTTGCTATCGGTAATGCGCCGGGAGCGGAAGCAAATGCACGTGTCATCGAGCGATATCGCGAGTTGTTGGAGGCGCGTCCTGAGCCAGGAGTCGTCCTTGAGCGACTCTGGGAAGCGGCGGATCAGGAGGCGTTGATTGCGGAATATAAAACCGCCGCAGAGTCGGGGGATGCAACCGCAGCATTGGTGCTGGGGCATTTACTGCAACATGCCGGGCGGAATGCAGAGGCGCTGGAAGCATTCCTCATAGCCGCTGGACTGGACAACGCCCGGAGCGAAACATGGGAGGCCGCAGCAGTACTCGCACGTAAAACGGGAGACGTCGAATCAGCCGCAGAATATTTGAAGCGTGCAGAAGAAGTGGCCAGGGGCGACGATCTTGAGGGGCGGGTGCGCATTGCCACGGAACGCGGCCGTTTACTGGCAGAGCTGGGGAAAACTTCTGAGGCTGCGGAGGCATGGGAATCCGCCATGCAGGCAGATCCCGCGAACACATCGTTGCGGAAAACGTTGGTGGAACAATATCTCGCTCAGGGCATGTGGGAGGAGGCAGAAGCGCACCTTAAAATGCTGACCGACAGTCGTTCTCCAGAAATAAGAATCGGCGCACTGCAGCAATTGGCATCGCTGAACATCGAGCGCGGCAATGCGCCAGCGGCTCTGCAAGTGCTGAAGAGCGCACTCGATCTCACCGCACCGGGGAATTGGATGCGCAGTGGCATTGTGCGCGACCTCGCACGCATTGCAGAGAATGCGGAGCTGGCCGATGAGACGTTTTCAGCATGGTCGGCGCGGGCCCGGGAGGAACCTGGAAATGCGGAGCTATCACTCCGGGTGATGGAGCTGGCGGCAGCTTTGGGCCGTGTGACTGCCGAGCTGGAGTGGATGGAGCAATATCTGGAGCGGCATCCGGAATTGCCGGAGATGCAGCGCCGCCGGCCGGTTTTATTGGGAGCTCTGGGACGGCACGGTGAAGCAGCAAAATTGCTCACAGCACTTTGTCAGGCGTCATCCCAGGACGCGGAGTTGGCGTTTGCAGCGGCCGAGGCGGAGATTCAGGCGGGGAACGTCGATGCAGGACTCCTGGTGTTGGAGCAATGGGCAAAACATGCGGAAGATTCGCACCGCCGACACGCGGACTTTCTTCGAAAAAACAACCTGCCGGATCAATTGGAATCACTGCTGGTACGGCGGGCACAAACGGAATCGGGGAATGCCGATGCCTTGCTGGAGCTGGTGGAGTTTTATGCGGAGCAGGGATCGATGGAGCGGGCAGCGGAGATCCTCGAGGAACATGCCGCGAATGACCTGAATGCTCTTGCAGTAGGTGTGCGGCTATTTCTGGCAAGAGATGAACTGGACATCGCTCGGCGCATTCTGACCCTTGCAAATGGTGCGCCCGGTCTCGATGAACTGCGTGGTGAAGTCGAGGAACGCTCGGGGAATTTCTCCGAAGCGATCACCTTTTATGAACGTGCGATGACCGCAAGCACGGAGCGCGACAGCGTCGACCGGCGGATCTGGAATGTGCTGCGGGCATGGGAGGATACGATCCCGGGAACCCGGCCAACCCGCCTGCCGTGGGAGCCGGGCATCGTCGATATCCGCGCCATCATGGAAGGCGTGGAGCAGACAGAGGAGTCCGCGGAATCGCCAATGCGTGATTATCTTGAAAAGATCACCGCTGCGGCATCCACGCCGGAGGAATGGGTGCGGGTGGCGGAATGGAATTTGCGGGCGGGCAATCTTGCCCAATCGGGGGACGCTGCGCACAAGGCCTTCGCCGCCGGGGCAGACCCTGTGAAAGTACGCGGGATGCTTGCACAGGCTGCAATCGCGCAGGTGGACCCGAAGTTGGCCATGGCACAATTGCGGCTCTTGATTGAAAAGGATCCCGAGGGAGCTGCGCACTATCGTGAGGAACTGGCGAAGCTGGTGGCCGTGGAGAGCGGGCCGGAAGCGGCGCTGGATGTGCTGGAATCAAACGCGGAGGTTTCCAAAATCACGCGGGCCGAATTGTTGCAAAACTCCCAAAGATGGTATGAAGCGGTGGATGCGTGGAAAGCCATATTGCCAGAGGTCAATGGCCAGCCACGGGCGAGAGTAATAGAACAACTCGTGACAGGATTGGAGCGGACAGGCCGAAGCGCGGAGGCCATGGAACTGCTCTGGGATGAAACGATCTCTCATCCGCCGGGCGACGAGCGCAGCGCGATGAAGGCGTCGCTCAATGCGTTCGCCGCACGACAAGGCATGACCGCGTGGGTCGCTGGCCGATTCAAGGAATCCGCAGAGCAAGCCCCGCAGGATTTTGCTCTCCAGCTGGAAACGGCCTCAGCGCTTCGGCTGGGCGGTGAGCCGGATGCGGCAAGGGGAATGTTGCCTGCGATTTACCGGATAGCGGGAGCCAATCTCTCAAACCTGGAGGCGTTGGCAGTAGAGTCATCCGCACTCGGTGACGCCATCATGGCCACGCGGGTCCAGCGACAAATCATTTCGCTCAAGCCTGCACCGGCGGTCGCCGAGTATGAGAAGCTCGCCACACAACAGCTAAGCTTGTTCGATGTCGACGCGGCGATCGGCACTTACCGGGAGATGATTGTGCGGTATCCGCGCAACGTGGATGTGCTGGTGCAAGCGGCTGTGTTTTTTGAAAAACTGGGGTGGGTTCACGAGGCGTTGCCCTTGCGAAGAGAGGTTGCAAAACTTGCTCCCGATGACGAAACGAACACCCGCGAGCTGGGTGAGTGGCTGCTGATCCGGGGTGAGGATACCGAGGCGATTGCGCTCTGGGAGTCTGTGTTGGAGCGGCCATCGCGCCGTGACACAGCGAAACTCATCCTGCCACCGGTCCCGCCCGAGGTGCTGCAACCGATGCGCGCGGGTGGTCACATCGCCGCCCGATCACGCGGGCGGGGACATACTTTTGCGTTCGCAGTGGCACCGCCTGCGGCTATGCGCGGGGGTGATGTGCTGGAGCAGGACTTGGAAGCTGTCGCGCATCTTGCCATCCTCAGACAACGCTCCGGCGACCCCGCAGCGCTCGGCGCATGGCTGGAGACGCTGGAGAACAGAGATGCTTCGATGGCAGCCTGGGCTTTGTATTATGCGGGGCGAGGCAACGAATTCGGCCAACTCGTTTTTGACCAACTCGACGCGCATCCGCCGAGCAATGAATTAGTTCAAAAGGCTGTCTGGCTGACGCTGGAGTCGGGAGGAGCAGACGCAGTTGGCGAATGGATGGGGGGGCAGACTGAGCCGGATGCCCGCGAAATGGTCCTGGGCGCTTTGCGGGTTCTCGCGGGACGCATGCCGGAGGCGCTCACAGTCGGATTAATGAAGTCCCTTTTCCCGCCGGAGATGCAGGATGCGGAGACTCTTTGGCAGGCCGCACAAGTGTGCGCGGGAGCTGCAAGGTATGAGGCCGCCATGGAGACGGGCATGCGGGTGCTTGATTTGAGCCGGTCAAATCAGGCGACTTACGCTTATGAGCTTGCGATGTGGGCGCTTTGGCGCGGTGACAAACGGGAAGCACTGCGCTTGTTACGGCTTTGCCTCGATGGCCCCATTGAGGGATTCGCCTCGGTGACTGCGGCGGCATGGAGAGCACATTTTCTTTTGCTGCCGCAAGAAGACCGGCCGGAATTTGTTGAAAGTATTGCCGCGCTGATGGGTCCGCGCACGGACAGTGCGGAGGGGGATTTGCTGCTGGCACTCATGGAAGGGTTGCAAGGCCGTTACGAGCCGGCTCTGGAACACCTGCGCAGAAGAGAGAGCCGCGGAGCACTCGTGGCCACGCCGGACGGATGGGGCACCGCATCCGATGAGCAGGCAACGCAGTATTGGAACCGTGTGTTCGCAGGTGCCATGCGAGTGGAGGAATGGGGCATGTACCCGCTGGCGCGCGATCTGCTGGAATTGGCTCTGGCGGATCAGGCACGCGTCCGGCTGGATGGTCAGGCTGCGGAGGCAATCATCGCAGAGTGCCGGTTGCGGGCCACATCGCTTGGCGTGCTGGAGTACGCGTTTGCAAAACCGGATTTGGCGGAGGCCTCGACGGCGCTGCCGGTCCTGGGTTTCTCCAACAGGCTGGTGGATCAATTGGAGTCGTTCGGCATGCACCGTTTTGCGCTGCCTGCCGCACAAATGGCTTTGGAACAATCGCCCAAGGATCTGAATATCGTTTTCGGTTACTTGAAAGCAGCACGCGCTGCCGGACAATATGTCGAACCTGGCGGGCGGTTGCAGGGGTTGCTCGCGAAGAACCTGCTGGAACATCCGGAGCAAGTTCAAGTAGCGATGGGGTTAGCATTTTTGTGGGCCCAATTTGAGCAAATGCAGGAGATTGTGGATTTGCTCGAGCCCATGGCTATGGGGAATCCGGCCCCATTGCCAATCCTCACGCAGCTTCGATCGGCTCACGCAGCCCTTGGAAATGAAGCGAAGGAAAGTGCTCTCCTGTTGAAAATCGCGGAACACCCTGACGCTGCGCTGGAGGATCGGATCCGCGGAGTGGAAGCACTGAGGACGGTGGATGAGTCGCAAGCATTCGCTCTGGCACACTCGCTCTCCACGGTGACTGACCCTGATGCGGCCTCGCAAGTGATGGAGATTTTTGCCAGAGCGAACTCGGCATCCGATGTGCAGACGTTTCTGATGAAAGTGGTCGCGGAGGGTAACCCGGCCGTGATGGCTGCGGTGCTTAAGAGTATCGCTGAACACCTGCCGGATTATGATCAGCGAAACGCTTTGCTGGCGGCGATGGTGCAGGCACCCGGGTGGTCACTGCGTGCGGAACTCAACTCTCTCCATCTCCAGCAACCGGGCACCGAGGCAACCATGGAGGCGGTGGAAAATCTGCACTCGGTGAGTCTGCGGGCAGGCCAGTCCGAGACAGACGTTTTTGAATTTTTGCTGAAACATGTGTCCGACGAAAATCTGGTTGCGAAATATGTGCAGCACGCTGAAAACCAGCAGGCAAACGGGATTCAGGGCTTGGAGTTTGTTTTGGTAAATTGGTATTCCCGGATCGGGGACGCAGAGAATCTGGCGGAGGTAGTGGCAAAGATGCTGGAGTTCCCGGCGCCATCCCGTCGTACTTTGCGTCTAACACTTGCGAATTTGGCGGCGGGTGGTCATTTTTCTCTCGCTGGAACTGTTGGATATCGACTGATTCAGGACTTTCCAGATGACGTTGGCGGGCATGTTCAGCGCATTGATTTGCTTCAGAAAATGAATGAAGACGGTGAAGCAATGGAGCACTTGGAATTGTTGCGTGCCTGGTCCATCGCCAACCAAACCGCTCCGCAGGAATTTGCCAAAGAGTTTGAGAATCAGGGTCTCATTTCTGAGGCGGAAATCATGCTGAATGATGGAAACCGCGCGGCATCGCCCACGCAGGCTTTGCAGCTTGCAAAAGCGCGGGTGGAGTTTTTCATCCGCACGCGCCAGAAAGAGAAGTTGGCTTCGGCGTTTCCGCAATTCCTGCGGCACTTCGGCCCGCGTGACGACGTCGATTTAATGCGCAGTTACCTCGAGCTGATGGGAGATGAGGGCGCTCGTTCACTGGAAGAGCTGACGCCGGAACTCAGGAAATTGCTGAGTCTTCCTGAGTAGATCAGCTCAAGATTGCTTCGGACTCCGAAAGTTTGAAGACGCGGCCTTCGGGATCGCGGAAGTTTGCGTAGGGGCCTTCGAGGGTGACAATGACGCCCTGTTCGCGCATGGTATCGAGAATGTCCTCTCTCTCGCGGAGTGCGAGATAGACGTGAAAATAGCTGACGTCTTCGCCCATGTCGCAAGGGCGCAGGCTGATGGGCAGACCGCCGAGAATGAGGTCACAATAGCGGTTGGTGCGTTCGCTGAGGACTTTTGCCTTCAACACGTCAGTATAGAAGTTGCGCACTTCTTTCCACTTTTTGGTGAAAATCGTCAGCGAGTAGCAGGTGGGCTCCTTGCTCTTATGTGTGGAGGTGCGTGAGCTCATTTCGAGGTTGGTATTCGGCATCATTTCAGCAGCTATCATAGAACCTAGAGAAGCAAATGCCGTGCGCGTTTTATGGGAATTATCATTTTTATGAAAATTTATTCCATGAGACGGGATTAGACCTTCACTGGTGGGGATTTGTCTTGAGTGAAACAGGAGGATGCTTTGGTATAGGGCCACCGAATGAGCTTGAGGGATGCCAGTATGAAATTGGGAATGCGGAGGGCAGGAATGCACCGGGAGCGGTTCCGGAATGCCCATGAGTGAAGAGTGGTTTTTTCGCGGGTGTGTTGTAGGATTGCTGGGGGGAGTCGGGCTCTGCTTGTTCGCAACGGCGATGGTTGCGGCGTTACTGGAGGCCCGGGCAATAGACCGCTCGCCGCAGAGCAGTCGCGGACTTGAGTTCTTCGCTATGCTGCAACTGGTCGGCATTTCAACGATGGCGGTAGCAGCGCACACGCTGGCAGGTGTGCACGAATGGGAAACATGGATCTGCTGGACAGTCGTGTTTTTGCTGGTGTCGATGATCGTGTCGTTGGCAGGGATCTGGGGTGCAAGCGCTTCTGAGAAATGGTTGGCAATTTTAAAAAAGCTTCCAGTGCTGGAGGGACCTTGCTGCAGAGTGGGCCGGAGTCTCACCAGTAAGCTGGCCGACTATTTGACTCCTTTTGGCGTGAATTCACGCGAGGGGATGGATGAGGAGGAAATTTTCACATGGGTCGAGATGGAGGTCGAAGCAGGAACCCTCGCCCCCGAGGAGGGTGAAATTTTGCTGGAGAGTTTCAAACTTAATGGCAAAACCGCCAAGGATTGTATGACTCCGAGGGTCGATGTTGCCAGCATTGCCAACACACTCGGCCGTGAGCAGGTGATCGAGGTGGCGAACGCTTTGCAGCATCGACGCATGCCGGTTTACCATGACACCCCTGATGAAATAGTCGGTATTCTCGACGTGCAGGATTGGGTGACACGTGGTGAAGGCCGATCATTGGTCCAATCTATGACCCCACCCTGGCTGGTGCCGGAAACCAAGTCCGCAGTGGATCTGCTGGAGGCATTTTTGCTTGATGAAAACGGAATGGCAGTGGTTGTGGATGAGTTTGGCGGATTTGAAGGGGTGGTGACCTACTCCGATATCGTGGAGGAATTGGTGAGCGACGCGCTGCCGAGTGGCGAGTATGATGTTTACCTGCAGCCAGTGGGCCAAGGGCGGGTGTTGGCCAGCGGTCGGGCACGACTGGATGATCTAGGGGAATTGCTCGGGCATGAAATTGTTGTGGAGGGAATAGACACCATCGGAGGTTTAGTTTTTACGCACTTCGGACAAATGCCGAAAGCAAATCAGCGCATTGCCATCTCCAATCTTGATGTGGTCGTGCGGCGCATTGCGGGCCGCCGCATTGAGGAAGTGCTGGTGACATGGACGGGCCCCGACGAAGAGGAGGAAATGTTGCCGTGAATGCATTGATATTGGCGGCGGCTGTATTGGGCGCTGCAGCACTGGCCGGTTGCATCGCCGCACGGCCATGGATTCATCCGGTGCGGCTCAGGCACCTTGCAAAAAAGGGCAGCCGCTCGGCGCGTCTGCTGGAGCGCGCGCTGATTGAGGGCAACCGATGCCTTGCGGCGCTTTGGCTCGGACTCGGCTGCTGCCTGGCAGTGCAGGTTGCGGTGATGACCCACCTCGTGGAGAGCGTTGAACACGCTTCGGGGAAGCTTGCATGGGCCGTGATCTGTATCCTTGCGTCGTGGATTTTTGTGTGGCTGCTGCCGGCCGCGCTGTTCCGGAAGTTTCCATTGCGACTTGCCCGGCGGTGTGCGCCGTTGGTGTGGCTGGTGAATTGTTTTTCCCATCCTCTCACGCGAATGCTGCCGGTTGCAGGTAAGCCTCCACTGCGAAGCTCCATGCGGGATTCCTTCGTCAAGGTCGCGCAGGAAAATGCTCTCATCGGCGGACTCACCCGGCAACAGGCGGGCTTTCTGGTGCACCTTGTCGACTACTCAACCACCCGTATCCGCGATCTGATGATTCCAGTGAATGAAGTGGTGGTCGTTGATGAAAGCCTGCCAGTCTCCGAAGCACTGGCATTGGCGCATCCTCAGAGAATGGATCGGCTCATTCTTCGGAATGCGGACGGACGCTGGGTGGGCTACTTCGATGTGCTTGCAGGGGCCCTTGCGATGAAACCCCGGCGGGAAGCTGCTGCGTTCTCGCGACGCATGTTATCCGTCGGCGGTGGAGATTTGGCATTCCCGGTTTTGCGGAAGTTGCGTGCTTCGCGCATGGCGCTTGCGACGGTGACGGATGATGCCGGCAACCCGACGGGAGTTGTTTTTGCTGCGGATATCATCCGCGGCCTCATGCAGGTAGCGCCGGGACCGAAGCCGTCTATTCCACAGAAGTAGCTTCCACTGCGGTGCGGTCGCGTGCTAACAACTCGCTCACGGTGAGAAATTGAAATCCCCGGGCTTTTAATCCATCAATCGCCGCTGGCATGGCTTCAATCGTGCCAGGATGGATGTCATGCGCGAGAACAATGGAGCCTTTGCGAGTGCCGTCGAGGATGCGCTGAGCAACCACTGAGGCACCGGGACGGCGCCAGTCCAGCGGGTCCACGTCCCACATGATGGTCGGGTAACCAAACTCCTCATAGATCCATTGTTTCTGGCTCGAGGTAATAGCCCCGTATGGCGGGCGGTAGTTTTTGGTAGTGACGCCGGTGACTTCTTTGATGATGTCCTCGGTGCGCCGGAGTTCACGTTGCACAGCTTCCCGGCTGAGCCTTGAAAAGTAAGGATGTGTCCAGCTGTGGTTCGCGATTTCATGTCCCTCAGCCACAATACGACGGGCTATGTCGGGATGTGTCTGGACCAGACTTCCGAGCACATAAAATGTGGCACGCACGTTTCTGCTCTTCAGGACGTCCAGCAGTTTGGGTGTGAGAGTTTTATGCGGGCCGTCATCGAACGTCAGTGCGATCACATCATTTTCAGGATTAACCGCGGTGTAGCTGTTTCGGGGAATGTTGCGATACACGGTGGTCGCGGGAGGGGGAGTCTGCGCTGTCGCTGTGGCGTCCGGTGAAGAAACTTCCGCGCCAGCAGATTCAACCGGTTCAGGAACGGAAGTTTCGGCAATCGGTGCCGGATTTACATTCACTTGTGGAGAGTCTTGAGCCACCGCGCATGAGTTTAACAAAAAGACTCCCACGCAGGATGTGAGTAGCCGGGGAGTGAACATATGGCGGAAAATCTCCCGTCCTGACCAATGAGTTGAAAACTGAAGCATCGTTCTTTCATAGCACCCATCCATTGCCATTGCACGCTGAATCCATTGCTCATTCGAGCCTTTGTGCCACATAAATCCAATTGCCCAGCAGCAGGACCACGGCACATGTCCGGACACTCCAACCAGGCACCGCCCCCGGCAGGCAACGCAGTCGCCTTCGCCCGGCGCAGACCGCGTAGAGGCTGTAGCAATAAAAGCCTCCCAACAGAAGCAGGCCTGCAGTCACCCCCGGATTCCACCCCGCAGCTGCCATGATGTCCCCGGATAAAATTGCCTGTACTGCCCGGGTCCCCCCGCAAGTGAGGCAGGGCAGCCCCGTCAAAGCCAAAAACGTGCACCCCGGCAGCAGCAGGCCAAAACCCATCCAAATTAACCCCAGCAACCCGGCACAACTGCCCACCGCTAGAACAATCAGCTCCCAATCACTCTCATAAACATTGAGCGGACGGAAGACCCAAGGTGCGCGGAAATGCCGCATCATCGTTTACGGAGTGCCTGCCGCTGCTGCTCCGGCAGCTGCAACCGCAGCTGCACCAGCGGTCACAAAAACCATGAGCAATAACCCGCAGCAAATCAGAAACACCGCAAGCTGGGCGATGATAGCTTTCCAAACCTCGGTTTTATGCGCCTTGTGAAGCCCGATAACTGCAATGATCGTACCCCAGATCCATCCAACAAAACCTCCGCACACCGGGATTACGGAAAATAAACCTACTGCTCCCATTGCATAGGCATTGACCCGGAACGTGGTTTCAAAAGGCTGATTGGCGCCGCTCAGGAGCATCAACACCAGATGCGTAATTCCGCTTGCGATAAATATCACAATCGCAATCAGCGGGGGAATAATAAGCAGGCCGGTAACCAAGCCCAGCCCGGTCTCTGCAGCAGCAACCGTGGGATCCGTTGCTTGATTGCCAAACATTGAGGACAAATTGAATACCGACTCGTAAATGTGAGCAGCGAGAGCGCCGGTCAGGGCGAGTAGACAATAAAAGAAAAAGGGCCCGGCAAATCCACCCGTCTTCGGCATGCGGCTAAAAGTATCCGACGGGTTCAGCAGGATCTGGCCCAGTGATTGCACGATTGCGGTCATCGGGCTGATGGTTTTGCGGTTTTCCCACGATGGCATCGGTGGACGGTCATCAACGGGCTCCGGCGCATCCGGCACAAGCGTTGCTTCTGGCAGGCGTGGCCCGGAGCCGGCGGTAAATTCCTGCCAATCCCCGAGCGCCTTCCACTCCGGCATTCCTTCTTGCCATGCAAGGTCGCTGGTCAGAAAACGACCCGATGCCAACCCGTCCCGGACTTCCTGAGGCTCAAATGTGCCGAGGCTCGTGCCGGCGCGGTTTACGAAAATCTTTCCCATGTCACGGATGCGTATTGGAAGCCATGCGCTGAGTCAATGCCGGACTCACGAATGAAATGACGGGCTGTCATTTGCTTCGCATGAAACCTGCTGTAACTTACTACGTCAGCTTTCCCATGTACTCTCTCCCCAGATCGGCCATATTCCTTGCTTTGCTCCTTATTTCGAGTCGCTTATTGCAAGGCATGGTGGTGTATGAGTCCGTCGATGCCACGGGCACCACGTTCAACACCACCCCGCCGGGAAATGGAGCCCCATGGGCACATGTCGCAAGGTATGACGTCAACGGAAACCCGAATGCCTCCGCCGTTTGGATGGGCAACCGGTTTGTGCTCACTGCCAATCACGTCACAGAGTCCACGGGTGCGTCAATTCATCTGGGCGGCGTCAATTATTCCCGCGACACTTCCTACCCGTATGTTCGCATTCCGAACACTGATTTAAAGGTATTCCGGATCTTGCCGCATCCCAATTCCGGATTGCCTGTGCTGCCTAAGCTCCGTCTGGTCCTGCCCACCGAGCAGGACCTTAGCGCTCCGGTCACATTCATTGCATGGGGTGAGGGAAAAGGTGCGGTCGTCTCAGGAAGCGGCTGGTATCGAAGCGGACAAAACCACCCCTTAACCGCAGTTCCACTACCGTCTGCCAGAGCTCAGCGCTGGGGGACCAATACCACGGCTGCTACTTTCAGCTCTATCGAGGGTGCTGGCGAACAATTGCGGACCAGTTTTGTTCGTGTGATTCAGGGGCCGAATGACAGAACTTCGCCCACGCTCGCACAAGGCACGATGGGAGACTCTGGCAGCGGACTTTTTTCGAATTACAACGGAGTCTGGAAAATGATTGGCGTTACGCGTGCAGTAACAGATCCGACACGTGCTTTTTATTCGCCAGGCGACATCACCACTTTCACCCGTGTGCGCACCTATGCCCGGAATCTGCGCTTTGAAAACTGGGCAGCCGCAGAGCTTGGCAATCCGCTTGCTCCGCCCGATGGCGATCCCAATGGTGATGGGATTCCGCATTTGCTGGATTATGCTTTTGGTGGTTCGCCACAGGTTCCTGATTCGGCCGAGCGTCCTGTGGTCGCCGTCGATTCCCTCAACGCATCCATTACCTTCAGCCGCAACATGACCGCAACCGACTTGGAATACGAAGTGATGGTTTCGGAAGATCTCGTGAAATGGGACCCGCCCGAGACTTCCACCAGTGCATTCCTTGACACAACCGGTCTCCAGCGCCGCCAGCGGGTGACCGTGCCATTAAACGGACGCGATATGCTCTTCCTCCGCGTGGAAGTGAAGTTGATTCAGTGACTTCCACTTGCGGTGGTCAGCGCGACCTATTAACTTGCGGCTTATGAAATTCCGCACATTCCCGAATACAGAGATCCACGCAAGCCAAGTGGGATTTGGCATGTGGACCGTTTCCACCGGCTGGTGGGGCGAATTCACCGATACCGAGGCCGTCGCGCTCATGCACAAAGCTCTCGATCTCGGAATCAACCTCTACGATGCCGCTGACACTTACGGCAATGGTCGCAGCGAGGAACTCATTAGCAAAGCATTTCCAAAACAACGCGATGAAATCGTCATCTCCACCAAGGTGGGCTACGATTTTGTGAACCACGGTGATGGTCGCCGCGGCCAGCGCGAAATCCCGCAGGACTTCTCGCGCGAAAACATCGTCCGCGCCACCGACGCCGCACTCAAGCGTCTCAAGACCGATCACATCGATATCCTCCAACTCCACAATATCCGCATGGATCAGGTGGACGACAACGAGGTCTGGGACGCCCTCGACGAACTTAAGCAATCCGGTAAAGCACTTGTGACCGGCGTTGCGCTCGGTCCCGCCATCGGCTGGCTTTATGAAGGCGTCCACTGCATCGAAAAACGTAACCCCGGCGTGCTCCAACACATCTTCAATCTCCTCGAGCAGCATCCAGGCCTTGCCATCCACGACGCGGCAGAGGCCGCTGATGCCGACACGCGCTTTCTCATCCGCGTGCCGCACAGCTCGGGCATGCTTGAAGGCAAATACACGGCGGACACGGTTTTCCCGCCGAATGACCATCGCAATCACCGCCCGAAATCCTGGCTCATCAATGGTGTTAAAAAAATCGACCAGCTTCGATTTTTGGAAACTCAGGATCGCTCGATGGGGCAGGCCGCACTACTTTGGCTCCTCCGCGACGAACGCGTCGCATGCGTTCTCCCCAATATCTACAACGAAGAGCAATTGGTGGAATTTGCAGCCGCTCCAGAGTGCCCGCCTCTCACAGGCGATGAACTCGCGCGCGTGCAAGAACTCTACGAAGGCAACTTCGGCCTCGAGCACGAAGAACCTCGTTTCAAAGGCACGATGAGCCTTGAAGCAGCTGAGGCAACGGCCTGATGCAACCAGGGACATCCCGGACGCAGGAATTTTTAGCATTGATTGCGCAGGAATTTCGTCGGATACCTTCCTGCTTCTAACCGAATGCGCATTCTCGACCGATACATCCTCTGGAACACATTTCTCCCGTTTCTCTACTGCTTTCTTGGCTTCCTCGCCATCTGGCTCGTCATTGATCTGAGCGACAACCTAGGGAAGTTCCTCGATGGGCAAACACCTTTGGCGGACATCGTGCAGTTTTACATCGTTCAGCTGCCCGATATCATCGTGCTGTGTTTACCCGTCGGACTGCTGCTTTCCATCCTCTACTCCCTTAGCAGGATGTCGCGCTCGAACGAGATCATTTCTATGCTCACCGCCGGTGTGGGCCTATATCGAATGATCCTCCCGCTGCTTCTTTTTGGCACTGCGGTTGCGCTTTTCAGTCTTGCACTCAACTACAAGCTGGCACCAGAGGCGCAGGCCTTGCGCGAGCCTATGCTTGAGAGTTTCAAAACCGGCGAGCCCCCCGAGGAAATCGTGCGGGCTATGATTTTCAAAAACCGGGGCGAAAACCGTACATGGTTCATCGAACGCTTCAACTACGCAAACAGCGAGATCCGAGGCGCACAGATCATTCAGCAAAACGAAAACAAAGAGGTCATCGAAAAGATTTATGCCCGCCGCGCCATATTCAATCCATGGGCTGCGGAGTGGTCGTTCCAAGCCGCCTATCAGGTGAAGTTTGCGCCGGATGGCAGAGTGCTCTCCAACGAGCGGCTGCCGGGTGAGTTCCGCATCACACACTGGGACGAAACCCCATGGCGTATTTTCAGCGCCAACTTGAATCCCGAAATTCTCACCGTGCCGGAGCTGAAAGAATTCCTGGATAAAAACCAGGATTTCCCGCCTGCGATCCTGGCTCCGTTTCACACGCACTATCATTATCGACATGCTTTGCCGTGGACGTGTCTGATCGTGGTGATCATTGCGACACCGCTCGCGATCGTGCATTCACGAAGGGGTGTGCTTGCTGGAGTAGCAGTGGCCGTATTCATTTTCTTCATCATGATCTTTCTCACCAACCTGTTTCTGGCGCTGGGTTCCGGCATGCGTATCTCCGCATGGATGGCCGCATGGGGACCGAATCTTTTGTTCCTGACGATCGGGCTGTATTTCACATGGTTGCGGGCCACCAACCGTGAGAAACTTAATCTGATCAGCCCGGTGAAACGCGCCGGTGTGCACATTGATCCCGTGCAGCCCGCAGCAACCACCACCTGACCCGCCATGGCATCCGATTGGAATATTAAAACCCGCTCGCCGCAATGCACTGCCACCGGCAAATCATTCGGTGACGATGAGGAATTTTACACGCTCCTCTACAGCGAGAAAGATGGCTTCCGGCGTGAAGACCTGTGCGAGGAAGCATGGCTGCAACATCAAGCCGACGAAGGGCTTTTTTCGTTCTGGAAGTCCACCTTCCAGGCACCGGCGCCTCCCGATACCCAGCAGGACACGCTGCAAAAACAGTCCGCTGAAACACTTCTGCGCAAGCTCATCGACGAGGACGATTCCGGCAAAGCCAATGCTCGCTACATCCTCGCGCTCATGCTGGAGCGCAAAAAAATCCTCAAACCACTGGAAGCCAAAGACTCGGAGACCGGGCGACTCCTCATCTACGAGCACAGCAAAACCGGCGAGATATTTTTAATCCCCGATCCCATGCTGCAACTCGACCAGGTCGAGGCCGTGCAGGAAGAGGTGGGTGAATTACTCGGCATCCCACCCCGGCCCGCACAAACTCCCACCCCGGCGGAGGCCACCGCTCCCGGTGATGTTGCCCTGGTTTCAGAATAAGTTTCCCGTCTACCTCGCGCCAATGGCCGGGGTCACGGATAAAACGTTCCGCCTTCTTTGCAAGGAAATGGGCGCGGATGTGATGGTCACGGAGTTTGTTTCCGCCGAAGGCATCCTGCATCGCAACAAACGCACCAGCGAGTATCTCGAGTTCGATGAAATCGAGCGGCCGCTCGGCGTGCAACTCTTCGGCGCGGAACCCGACCGGTTGGGCGAAGCCGCACGGCATGTGATCGATTGGGTGCGGCCGGATTTCATCGATCTCAATTTCGGGTGCCCGGTGAACAAAGTGGTGAGCAAAAACGGCGGCTCGGCTCTGCTGCGCGATTGTCCGCTGCTTGATCGCGTGGCCCGCGGCGTTGTTCAAGCTGCAGCGCCCGTGCCGGTGACTGCAAAAATCCGCATCGGATGGTCCGAGGCCACCATCAATGCCACCACCACCGCTTCCATCCTTGAACAGGCAGGCATTCAGGCCGTGGCAGTGCACGGGCGCACCAAGGAACAGGGCTACTCCGGCGAGGCAAACTGGGATGTCATTGCGCAAGTCGCCGAGGCCGTGCAGATCCCGGTCATCGGCAATGGCGATATCGAAAGTGCGGCGGATGTCCTGCACCGCCAGCGCACCACCCGCGTGAGTGGGGTGATGATTGGCCGCGCTGCGATGGCGTCGCCATGGATCTTCCGCGATATCGTGAGCTTGCGCGATACCGGACAGCTTCCTGAACCACCCGGCAATGCCGAGCGCTGGGCGTTGATCCGGCGTCATTGTGAACTCGCTGCGGAGCGCAACGGCAACGAAAACATGGCCATGCGATTTATGCGGGGCAGGTTGATGGCTTATTCCAAAACACTGCCTCACTCAAAAATGCTCCGAGTGGCTTTTTCGAAGGTCGATTCACTGGAGGGGCTGGATGCCATTGCAGCAGAAAATCTTCGCCTTGAGCAGGACGGGGTGGCTACCGCATGATTTTAGGCGTATCTTTGAGATGATGACAATTTCCGCACGTGTTCAGGCCGCCATGGGATATTGCGAACTCGAGATGTTTGAC
Organism: Chthoniobacterales bacterium; assembly: GCA_041748815.1. Lineage (GTDB taxonomy): Bacteria > Verrucomicrobiota > Verrucomicrobiia > Chthoniobacterales > CAKUMP01 > JBGTCP01. The sequence goes on along the minus strand of JBGTCP010000291.1, from coordinate 5,293 downwards.
GACGCACTCCTCGAGCTTGCCGGGTTGCCACCGTCGATCCAAAGCAAACCTGAGATCCTGCATGCGCGGTTACAAATCCAAATGCGCGGACGACATTGGTGCGATGCGCTCTCCACAGCGCTCGAGCTGTGCCTGGCGGAGCCGGATGCCGGTGCGGCATTTTTGCATGCCGCATTTTGCCTCCACGAAATGGGCCGCACCGGAGATGCCCGCAGCACGCTGCTTAAGGGACCGAAGGTATTGCAGAGCGATCCGACTTTTCACTACAACCTTGCCTGTTACGACGCCGTGCTCGGGAATCTGGACGACGCTCGTTCGCACCTGGATGTTTGCATCCGCATCGACGCGAAATTTGCCTCCATCGCCAAACACGACCCCGATCTGGCCGCTTTGGAGCTCGCTTAAAGATACGGCAATGACAGCCGAGCGCAAGCGAGACAGCCTCTCACTTTTTCCTCCAATAAAAAGAGGCACAGCATTGCCCTCCAATGAAACCTGGAGGGAAATGCTCCGTCATTTCCCAAATCTCCCGCTATTTGTCATGCCATACCAGCGGATTCAACTCGCCTTGAAAAGGCCACTCCTGCGCCCGGCTCACCAGCCCATGGCGGATTGGATTTTCCCTCACATAATCCCATTTTGTCGAATAACTTTCACTCTGGCGCAATTGAGTATCCCATCCATCAATTTGCCAAATCGGATGCGCAGAGGGATCGGGCCACATTTTTGAAGCCGAGGATTTCCAATGTCTCATCCATGCTCTCAGCCCAAGTGAATTCGGGTTGGCGGGTGAACAAAAAAGGTGGATGTGATCCGGCAAAATAATAAATCGGCCCACGATCCAATGATCTGCGGAGATCCAGCTTCTGACCAGTATTCGCATGACATCCGGCGATGCCAGAATCTTTCTGCGATGATGCGTACAGACTGTGAGAAATACAATGACGGAAAGATTTTCCCGCTCGAAAACAGGATGGCGGGCGGGATGTTTGCGTCCGACTTCGCGTTCCATAATTGTTGAAGACCTTCTGAAGGCAACACTGTTTCCCGATTTGGTTTAAATGTCAGCCCAAATTTCTTAAAAAGCACGGCAATGACGGAGCATTGCCCTCCAATGAAACCTGATAGGAAATGCTTTACCTCATTGCTTCGTGAGAAAGAGTGTGAGGCTATCTCGCTATGCCCGGTTGTTATTTCCCAATCTTCCAGCTCCCGCATTCAATGCATATAAAAAGCGGTTTTGACGTGGCTGCGGATTTCCTCTAATTTCAGTTCCACCTATATGCCCACTATCATTTACACCAAAACCGACGAAGCGCCTGCGCTGGCCACGTATTCCTTTCTGCCCATCGTGCAGGCATTCACAAAACACGCCGGAGTTTCGGTGGAAACTCGCGATATTTCACTCGCTGGACGCATCCTCGCACAGTTTCCCGAATACCTGAGGCCGGAGCAACAAATCAGCGATCACTTGGCCGCGCTTGGCGCACTCACGCTCGAGCCCGATGCCAACATCATCAAACTTCCAAATGTTTCCGCCTCGATTCCGCAACTCCAAGCGGCGATTACGGAGCTGCAATCCCAAGGCTACAACCTCCCGGCCTACCCGGACAGTCCCTCCACTGATGAGGAAAATGAAACACGCAGCCGCTATGCAAAAGTGCTGGGCAGCGCGGTGAATCCCGTCCTGCGTGAAGGCAACTCCGACCGCCGTGCGCCAAAAGCAGTGAAGGATTATGCCCGCCGCCGTCCGCACCCGATGGGCGATTGGGAATCGAGCTCCAAGACCCAAGTGGGAACCATGGCTGGAAAAGGCGATTTTTATTCCAATGAAAAATCCCTCACCATTCCCGTTGCGACCACAGCGAAGATCGAGTTCACCGGCGCAGATGGATCAACTACCACGCTCAAAAAAGACATCGCCCTGCAAGCCGGTGAAATCCTGGATGCCACCTTCATGAGCAAAGCCTCGCTCACGGCATTCCTTGCAGCGCAGATCGTAAAGGCCAAGGAAAAAGGCGTCCTCTTTTCGCTGCATCTGAAAGCCACCATGATGAAGGTGTCCGACCCCATCATCTTCGGCCACGCGGTGAAGGTGTTTTTCAAGGACGTTATCGATAAGCACTCTGCGACCATTGGCAAACTGGGCGTGAATTTTAACAACGGACTCGGCGACCTGCTCGCGCGCATCGATTTGCTCCCCGCTGAGGAAAAAGCAGCCATAGAAGCAGATCTTCAAGCGGCCATCGCGCAAGGGCCGGCTTTGGCCATGGTGAATTCCGACAAGGGCATCACCAATTTGCATGTGCCAAGCGATGTGATCGTCGATGCATCCATGCCCGCGATGATCCGCGAGGGCGGCAAGATGTGGGACGCCGCAGGCAAGACACACGACACGCTGGCTGTCATTCCGGACAGCTCGTATGCGGGTGTTTATCAGGCAGTCATCGAGTTTTGCCGCGAGAACGGCGCCCTGGATCCCGTGAAAATGGGCACCGTTCCGAATGTCGGCCTCATGGCGCAGGCAGCCGAGGAATACGGCTCGCACAACAAAACGTTTGAGATCCCGGCCGACGGCAAAGTGCGAGTCATTGATGCAAACGGCACCACTCTTTTAGAACACGATGTCCGGGAAGGCGATATCTGGCGCGCGTGCCAGACGAAGGACGCGGCGATCCGCGACTGGGTGAAGCTGGCAGTCAGCCGCGCCACGCTCTCGGGCATGCCTGCGGTTTTCTGGTTGGATGAAAACCGCGCCCACGATGCGCAATTGATCGCGAAAGTGAATTTGTATTTGAAGGACCACGATACCAGCGGACTCGATCTTCGCATCCTCCCGCCGGCCGAGGCCTGCAAGCTTTCCGTCGAGCGCATTGCCCGCGGTGAGGACACCATCTCGGTCACAGGGAATGTTCTGCGCGATTATCTCACCGACCTCTTTCCGATCCTGGAAGTGGGCACCAGCGCAAAGATGCTTTCCATTGTTCCACTCATGAATGGCGGCGGGCTTTTTGAGACAGGTGCCGGTGGCTCAGCTCCCAAGCATGTGCAGCAGTTTGTTGCGGATAATTATCTCCGCTGGGATTCGCTGGGAGAATTTTTCGCTCTCGCCGCGTCGCTGGAACATCTCGGCCGCACGCAGAATAATCCAAAAGCCCGCGTGCTCGCCGACATGTTGGATGTCGCAAACGGGATGTTCCTTGAGGAAGACCGCTCACCGGGCCGCCGCCTCGGCACTACAGATAACCGCGGGTCGCATTTCTATCTGGCCTTGTATTGGGCACAATCCCTCGCCAACCAGAATGAGGACGCTGAATTAAAAGCCATCTTCAGTCCTGTGGCCGCGGCTTTGACCGAACATGAAGCTGAGATTGCAAAGGAATTGATCGCCGTGCAGGGTTCACCGGTGGACATCGGTGGATATTATCACCCCGATGACGCAAAGGCCTACCTCAACCTGCGCCCCAGCGAGACCTTCAACAAAATCCTCGCGCAGCTGTAACTCAGAAATTCACCGAGTAACCGAAGGTGAATCCGAGCGCATCAATGCCCGGATTCGGATCCGTCTGTCCGCCATTCGAAAGGTGGATGAACATCAGTCCGAGCTGGACGGATGAATTCGGGGTAAGCGTGCGCTCAAGCCCCGTGCGTGCAAACCAGTGCAACGTGAAATCCTGCCCCTGTCCGCCTTCCACATCGCCGGAATCAATAAATCCCGCGCCGCCTCCGATGCCTGCAAACACCGACCATGTGCCAGTGCGATCCCACCATTCAATCGAAGGCGAAGCGCTCAACGCAGCGTAAAAAGACTCCGGCCCGGTTTCGACCCAGGCTCCGATCAGCCCCAACCGGCTGCGCATGGAAAGATGACCACTCGCGAAGTCAAAACCAAAAGTTTCCGGCGAGCGATATGTCAATTGCGTGGGAACCAGGCGGTAATTGATCGAGGTGTTCGAGCCGACCTGCCAGAGGAATCCGGACTCCAGCCCAACGGTATGCTCAAGCCAAGGTTCAGCATCAAGACGCGGAGCCAATGCGCAAATGGTCAGGATAGAAGCGAGTAAAACTTTCATAGAGTGGGGGGACGCTGACACTTCCTGCGAGCGACGTCAATGGAACTATGCGCCTTCCCGGACCGCCGCTTCGCCGACCTCGTTTGTTTCAACCTTCGGTTCCCTCCCAGGTAGCTCGGTCAGGCTCTTGATCGCTTCCGGGACACCGGTGCTCAAGACCGGCCAGAATGCCATGCTTCGTGTTCTTCGTGCCCTTCGTGGTTGAACTAAAAAGCTCCGCATTGGTGCCGGAATAGCTGATGTCGAACACATTACTTGGCCTTTGCCGCAGCGTAGTTGGGATTTAATGGATTTACATCCACCATCCGCTGCTGAGGCATTACCACCAAATCCATGTCTTCCATCGGGATCGCGCCAAGAAGAACTTCATCGCCCATGACAATCCCACCGACATAGGCCACACGATTTTTGAACCTGGCTTCTATCGGGCCGACGTAGGGGACCATCCTTTTCGATCCATCAGCCAGGGTCACCTCCTTTTGGCTTGTCGCTTCGAGTGAGAGTTGGATGCGAATATGCTCTGGAACAACCAGATAGGTGGCCCCTGTATCAGCAAGAGCCTCGACTTCAACGGGTTCCTGCGCAGATAAACGTGGATTAGAAAGCCGCAACATACAGTAGGATAGACCCATCGACGGAGCATATCAAACAGCCAGCGTTCAACAAGGTCGTTTTGCTTGGGCCGAACACCGTGCATCGAGGGCCAATGTCGACTCATGTTGCCAGAGCAGAAAGCTCGGGACTTCAGAAAACCTGGAGCGCCTGGTTGAGGCAGAAGCCTCAGGTAGCGATGGCGGACACCGCCATCCGAGCTTGAGCAACTGCCTACCATCACCCTGCTCAACTTCATAAAGTCCCCCACAACACTGCCTTTCTCCGTGCTCTTCGCGGTCTTCGTGGTTGAATTCTTTCGGCATCGCGAAGCAACCCCTACCCACGTGGATTATGTCAGGCAAATCGCGATCACGGACTGATGCTCCTGAAAAAGATCGGGACCAGGGAGGTGTCAAAGAACATTGGATTCTCCGGTTGGGGAATCATGGTGGTCCATGAGGTAAGGTCATGGCTGTATTGTAAAATTCCGCTGAAAGACACCGAGACCGGTTGGTTGCCTGAATCGTGAATGGACGAGTTCGGCTCGGTGACACGCTTGATCTTTCGGATGACTCCATCTTGTTTGTTGATCAGGAAAATGCGCCCGGGTGTGTTCACGCTGAATC
>JBGTCP010000290.1:0-1883 GCA_041748815.1 Chthoniobacterales bacterium | reverse complement strand
GACAACGGAAAACGGCGGGGCAACAACATCATTATTCACATTGAAGCCCACCGAGTTGGCAGTGCTCGTGCGGGCTCGAGCAGCGGCGGTAGCGAGGATCTCGGGTGAGGAATAGGTGAGCTTAACATGCGCTTGAGTGGCACCGGGAGGAATAGGAACGGGATCGGCGCGGATGGAATTTGCATTCACGAGCACATCGTTGATGAGAAGCAGACGGTCGGTTTTACGCGGGATAATCGACCATGGCGGAGAGTCGGAGACCACGCGAAGATCGGAGACCTCAAGCTGCGTATTGGCGCGAAGGTCGATGGCAACCACTCCGAAGAAGGGCAGCTCTTTGTTGTAGGTGATGTGACCGGCAAACTCCGTCCAATCGTCTACGGTGCTGTCAAAAAGATTGGTGGCCTTCTGGCCTTCGAGGCCGGTGAGTTCGCGTCCACTGCCAAAGCGCACCAGCGTGCGATGACTCACGGCAGTTGCTTCCGCAGTATTGGCAACGCGAATGCGGCCAGTGACGAGATAGGTCGTCCCTGCGACCAGACTCCCGCCTAGATCCCATGTGAGCGAAACGTGTCCATGCGGCGCTGGACCGGCAACATGTATCACGCCCTCTGAAACGCCAGTCGATGTGGCATCGCGTGCCGGAACCCCGGCATTTTCCAGGAAAAAGCCAGGCTCCAGGGGAGTATTTTTGGCTGAATTGACTTCCGTGCTGGAAGCAAACCCCGGACTGATAAGTGACACCAAGATGGGGAGGAGAAAAAGACGCGTCATAAAGGAGGATGGAATTCGGGGTTATTGTTTCGCGCGACCAGATGAATGATGCTGAAACTTAGGAGCACTTTAGCGGAGATCCGACCCATGAGTAAGTTCAAGTCTGTTCACGAGTGGGTGTTTTGCAGACTCCGGCCTGTAGGATACTTGCCGCAGAGAGGACGATAACGCTGTCAGAATGACGGAATCCATGTTATGAATTGGGATAAATAACCATTCAGAAACGTTGGACTCTCCCCCGAACAGCACCGTGTGCAGTGATCCAGAAATCCTGGAATCGTTTATGCGCGCCCTCGAAAACGCGACGGGCATGCACATGAGCTTCGATGATTTGACCGGCTTCTGCGTGGGATTCCACGAGGACGTGAAGCAGATGCAGCTCGACTGGAGGCACCAGCTCCATTGCTCGGAGTTTTGCGAGTTTGCCAAAAACCAGCCGCATGGTGAATTGGACTGCGTACTCAACAAGCTGGTCGTTAACCGGATCGTTGTGCATCAGAGAAAAGGACTAGAAGGACATTGCCGGCTGGGACTCTTCGACCTCGTCGAGCCTCTGATATACGCCAACCGTGTGTTGGGTATTTTTTACTACGGATCAGTGGTTGTCCGGGGCCGTGAGCAACTGGCCAGAGACAAAATACACGCCTACTGCCAGCGAAGGGGACTTGCCCCTGAGCCATTTCTCTCAACACTCGAACACGTGCCCGTCATCGAGGAGGCTTCTATACCCCAGCATCGTGCAGCACTGCGCACAACAGTGCGCCTTGCTCATTTCCTCTGCGAATCCAATGGCGTGCAGCCCGATGCCTATCGCAACCGGGAGCTAAGATACCCTTACCAGGACCCGGAACATCTTCCGTATGTGGTCAAGGCTGCCGTACAATATATCAGCGCCCATCAGGATGAACCCTTCATCGTTAAGGACATCGCCAATCACCTACAATGCCATCCAGATTTTCTCAGCCGATGCTTTAAGCAGCACACCGGCGTGAATTTAAGCAACTACTTAAAACAGGTTCGTGTGGACCACGCAAAGCGTCTTCTCGAAAATCCGAAAATCGACATCAGCATGGCAGCTGAGCTGGCTGGGTTTTCTGATCGAGTCCATT
>JBGTCP010000289.1:0-14116 GCA_041748815.1 Chthoniobacterales bacterium | reverse complement strand
CAGGTTTATCTGTTACCTATGTTCCCGGTTCATACCGATGCGATTGCAAGAAAGGGGTGCGTCGCAGCTTTGAGCGAGTCTTTAGATCTGCTCAGCAGCTCCCGTTTGATGCGACTTGAGCGCGGCTGCGAAAATGCGGTGGCTGGTGAGCGCTTCTTCGGGAGTGACGCAGCCAAGGCGTCCATTCAAAACGCCCGCGCGCTCGGCAAGGAACGAGGCCCACATTTGCAGGAAGCAATCGGGGAATCCGTGTTCAAAAATTCCGCCGGTGCTGGTGGCGAAAGCCGAAGCGAAGCCCAGCTCGATGCGGTTCCAGGTTTGTTCTTTGCCACGTTGAAAAATATGAATGGCCTTCGGGTCCGCAGTGGAGAATTTCACGCCGCCGTCAGTGCCGAGAAGCTCGAAGAACCAGGTATTCGTGGCACCGGGAGCAAGGCGCTTGGTTTCCAGACGCATGGGCACCGGGCGCGAGTCATGCTGAATTTCCGTGTGCAGCAGCGCGTTATCCCAGGTATCGCAGGCTGCCATTCCGCCTTTGCCATCGGGCCGCTCGGTGTAGATTTTTTGCAGTTGAGCAAAGACACGTTGCGGCACAAAACCCAGCCTCAGTGGCAGGTGGCAAACGTGCATTCCAAGATCGCCCATCACTCCGATTTCGCCGCAGAAGGCGGTTTGACGTTTCCAATTCACCGGCTTTGCGGGATCGAGGTCGCTCGCGTGGTGAAAGCCGGAATGCACTTCCAGCAGATGTCCGAATGCCCCGGCGCGGGCATACTCAAAAGCCCTGAGCGCACCCGGAAAGAAGGGAAACTCGCTGCTACACCGGACAAACCGCCCGGTGGAATTAATTTTCTCGACCAGTCGTTGCGCAACATCGAGATCAATCCCGAATGGCTTCTCGGCCATTAGATCTTTACCATGATCAAGCACTGCCGAGTAAATTTCCTCGTGCAAATGATGAGGCACCGCGACATAGACAACATCCACATCCTCCAGTTGCAGTAGCGCACGATAATCTGTGAGAAAATGACTGACGGTGGGGACTTGGCGAAACCAATCCAATGCCGCAGGTTGTGTGTCGCAGACTGCGACGAGGCGTGCCCTGACCGGGAAGTCCTGCAACACAAACCAGCGTCCCAGTGCCGATGCAAGCTCGCGGCCCATAAGACCGCCACCGATGATTCCAATACGAACTTCTTGAGTTGTCATAAAAATCCTTAGCGGTCGAGGTGGGATGCAGCTTGTTGCGCGGATGCACCTTCGTGCACGAGTGCCATGAGAGCTGCAACCATGCCGGATGGGTTCGCGTGCTGAATCACATTGCGTCCGTAAACTATACCCGAGATGCCTTGTTGCATCAGCGCCTCGGTGCGCTCAAGGATTTCTTCGTCACTGGCTTTGCCGCCGCCCCGGACGAGGACCGGAATGCCCGATGCGGCTTCGACGATTTTGTGGTAATCGGATGGATCGTCGCAGGGGTCGGCCTTGATCACGTCTGCTCCGAGCTCCACTGCTTGACGGACAAGGTGCCGGATCTTTTCAAGATCGCCGTCCACCATGTAGCCACCTGCTGTGGCATTGGGCTGGAAAACGAGAGGCTCGACCATCATCGGCATGCCGTAGCTGTCACTTTCCAGTTTGAGCTTCATGATGTTGCGGATGCATTGATCGGTGACACCTGGTGCGCCAGGGATTTGAAATAGATTCACGCACATGCATGCGGCATCCATGCGCACGGCCTGCAGTGCTGCGCTTTCAATGAGCGTGCTGAATGCCACGTCTGGCAACTCACGGCCATACACATTTGCCACATCACTTCGCAGGACGAGAGCGGGTTTATTTTTACCCGGAATTTCCTGCAAGTGCCTTGCCTGCCCTGTCGTGAGTTGGACTGCATCGGGTGCGGCATTCACGACGACACGCACCGCATCTCCGATATTTTCAATGCCTGTGAGAAATCCAGGCTGATTGAAAAATCCATGATCAATTGCGACATCGAAACAGCGTTTGCTGGTGGCGTTGAAGAGACGGTTGAGACGGTAAGTTTTCATAATGAGTCGTTGGTATTAGTTGGGATGGCGCTCCAATCGTGGAGGTGTTGGTTAAGCTCGGTGAAGGACGGGCTGCGGCCATGCCGCACATAAAACCCTGCGGTGGCCAGTGCGGTGAGTAGCCGTTCCTGCGGCTGGAGATCGAGGAGGTAGCCAAGCGTCCAACCCGCATTAAACCGGTCTCCGGCGCCCGTTGACTTGATTGGATGGTCGCAAAACCATCCATCCATGGAGACGGCTCCCTCGCTGCGCAGGCTCACTGCATTGCGGCGGGTGTGGATTAAAAGTTCCGTGATTTTCAGATGGTCGCGAAGCTCGATGCCGAGAGCGGTGATGTCTGACCCGTGACCGTGCAGGCCTGACGCCTTTGCAAGGACTGCTGCCTCGTTCGCATTGAGCCCGAGTGTCACCGGCCCGCACTGCTCGAACTGTGAAAGCACTGCAAGCATGGCGCGGATATCGGCCAACGAGCGGCTCGATGGATCGACCAGATCCAGAAAAATGAGCGGCCGACGCTGCAACTTGGAAAATACCTCCCGTTGCAGTAATTCCCAGCATGCAGTCATATGAGGGAGCAATGTCCAATCGGTCAGCGCAATCACACTGGCACTTCGGCAGGCATTGATAAACTTGCCATCCGCAAGTTTCTCTGCCATGTGCTCAGGTGTGAAATCCGCTAGCTGGCTCACAGCGGAAAACATGAGTTTCCCGTCCTCAAATTCCATGGCGATAGTTCGCCCTGGCTCCTTGCCCCAGCTCGTGAGGTCCGCCTGTGCGGCAAAGGTTTGGAATGCGGAATGCATCGGCTCGCCCACCGTGGCAAATGTGGAGACAGGCACTCCCAAGGAAGCAAGTCCTTCCCCCAGATTGATGGCGCATCCGCCGGGGTCGACGCGTGTGATGACAATTTCGCGCAGGCTGTTCCGGCCCGCAGCGGCATCGACCAGCCCTGCAAATCGTGAGATAGTCGGCACACGGTCAAACTTTGTAAGGCTTTGTCGCTCCTCCACGAGACTCGTCATCTCATCGACAAACCCATCGAAGCCCGTGACTACGTGAGCGTTTTTGAGTTGCCCGGATTTTTCGCGAAGCGCTTCTGCCAACGAGTGTAATGGTGAATGCGTTGACATCTCAGTTGGATTTATCCTCAGCGATCAAGATAATTGTGGGTTCTTCATCTTCCTGAATGTCGGGAAAACGACCAATGTCCGGGTTGATGAAAATGTTGTCGTTGGTGTCATCGTTGGCGGTCGAGACTTCGCCGATAATGCAGTCCTCCGAATCCGGCCAGAAGGCGTGGTAGATTCCCGTAACGAGCGTGATGCGTTCTCCGGCCTGGAGAGTAATCTGGGCACCGGAGACGTGTCGCTGCATGCTTCCATTGACCTGGACTTCGAAAGGGGCGCGCAGTTTGGAAGCATCCGGACGTTCGTGCCAGAGCTCAAGGACCAGAGTGCCATGCCTGCAAATGATGTCTTCCTTTTTGCGGGCATGCGTGTGCAGCGGAGTGGTTTGCCCGGGCCAGGCAAACATGAGCTTCTCGCAATACTCGGGCTCGTTCGCCAGATTGATCAGCGTCAAGCCCAGCTTCTGAAAGTTACCCAATCCGAAGTCCGTGATATCCCAGCGTGCATGGGGCGGGAGCGCCCAGCCGTGCCGTGAAAAGCAGGCGGAAGCGGCATGGTAAGCGGCATTGATTTCAGAGCGTTTCATAGGAAGAGAGGGTAGGGGATTTTAACAGCGATGAATCTGGACTTTGCAGGTGCGCTTTAATTTTCGCACCACGGATGGAGCCAGGTTGCTATCGGCAAACCACTCATCGCATTCGGCAAGTGTGAGGAAGCAAACAGTGGCTTTGGCGGCCATTTTATGACGATCAGCGAGGAGAAAAATACGGTCTGCCTTTTTAGCAGCTTCCTTTTTGATGTGGGCTTCCTGGAGTTCGGTGGTGAAGAGCTTTCCAGTGTTACCAATGGCAGATGCTCCGAGCAGCGCGATGTCGAAGTGCAGTCGCTGGATCCATTCGATGCCGAAACTCCCGACCAATGCACGACTCACTGAGCGGACCTCGCCGCCCACTGCCACCACAGCTCCAGGGAAGTTGCAGCCTGCCATTAACAATGGAATGGAATTGGTGATGAGCCGGTTTTTTCCGCGCCGTAGCAGACCGATGCCTGCTTGCAAACAGGTTGTCCCGGCATCGATAAAAACAGAAGCACCGTCCGGGATGGTTTCCAGGACTTTTAAGGCAATGCGGTTTTTCTCTTCGCTGGCGGATGCCTCTTTTTGTGGAAAATTCTGTTCCGCGCTGATGGAGCGGGGATCAATCGCCCCGCCGTGTGTTCGTAAGATGTCCCCGCTTTTTTCCAATTCTGCCAGATCGCGCCGCACGGTGGCAGGGGAACTGTGCAACGCATCGACGAGCATTGCAATAGTTGCCTCACCCCGCCGTTGAATGAATTCAAGCAGCTGCTGTTGTCGGGAGAATTGATGCACTGATCAAAGCTGAGCAAATTTGATTAAAACGCTCAAGATTTTTTTATTATTTTGCTAAAGAAGACATCGGAGAGCTCTCAAGTGGCCCCTGAAATGCCAGATTTAGTTAAAAAATTGCGTTCAATGGTTGATGCTGCAGACGCATCGTGATAGAATAGACATGTTGATACTCCCCGGATTCATTTTTTCATTCCGCAGAAAAATCTTAAAGTCGTCTGCCATAATTGCTGTCGGCTTTTGGTTGTTTTACTGCTGCCCTGCTTTCGCTCAGGAACAATTTCTCACGCCGGAAAATCAATTGCAAGCTGGGGTGGAGGCTTACAACGCGGGCGAGCTGGAACGAGCAATCACGCTGATTAGTAAATCGCTTGAAGTTTTGATGGCGCGCAACCCCCGCCCTGAAAATCTTGACCGGGTTCTCTACCTGATCATTCTTGCGCAGCTTCGAACCGAGGATTGGAGCGGGCTCGCCAAGACTTGTAGCGAATATCTGGAGAAGTTTCCTCAAGCAGTATTGCGGGAGGAGGCAGCATTTTACAAGGGAATGGGGCACCTGAAAGCGGAAGAAAATGATCCCGCACTCGCAGCATTTCAGTCGTTCTTGAATGAATTTCAAGAATCTTCGCTGCGTGGGTCAGTGCTCCTGCTTTTATCCCAGACCTTGGTTGCAGAAGGCCGGCATGAGGAAAATGCTAAAACTATCCTGCCCCAAATCGCAACGCTCACCGGTGCGGAAAAGTCTGCAGCCTTCACATCTCTGCTCGCCAGCCTCATCGCTTCCGGGAACCTCGACCAGGCAGTCGATCAGGTATTGGCGCACGATGCGAGCGAGCCGGGACAGATCCACATGAGCGGGTATTTTCTCACCACGCTCCAGCTTGGAGATCTCCTCATTTCAAAGGGCGAATTGCGCAAAGCACTGCGGGTGCTGCAAAAAATTCCACCCAGCCAGGAAATCATCCAGAGCGTGGACGAATTAATCACTGCCGGTGAACAAAAGCTTGAAAATTCGCAGTCGGCTCCGGCAGGAAACAATGACTCGATCATGCTGCGCAGCCAAGTCGAACAAGCCAAAAGTGAGGTTGCACAGCTCCGTGAAATGGAAGACTTCGATGCCGCACTTCAGTTGCGTAAAGCTAACTGCTTTTTTGATCTCAGCAGGTTCCCGGAGGCCGTGATGGTTTATGAGCGAATGCTGGAATTATTGCCGGATCAACGCTTGCTGGAGCAGGCGCATTACCGGCTTATCCTCGCACTCATCCGCATGGAATCATGGCCGGAGTCCATTCTTCAGATTGGTGCATTCGAGAAACGCTTTCCCGCGAGTGAATATTTGCCGGACGCACTTTACCTGCAGGGTGAAGCCCATATGCAGCTCAAACAGGGGCAGGCGGCCAGCGACGCATTTTTAAAAGTCCCGGAAAAATTTCCCAAGGCTGGGAATGCCGAGCGAAGCCACTTTTTAGCCGCATACGCCTTGCTCCTGATCGACAAAAACCAGGAGGCAATTGCGATTCTCGACCGGCACATTGAAAAATATGCAAGCGGAGAATATTATGAAGAGGCGCATTACTGGCGGGCGATGGGGCTTTTTTACGCCAAAGAATACCCGCTGGCGCGCGAGGCTCACGGGGATTATCTGGAGCGTTTTCCTCAAGGGGCGCAGAGAGTCGATAGCCAGTTGCGGATGGCTCAGTGCCTGTTCAATCAGGGTGAATTCAAGGATGCACAAACTGAGTTGAGCGCGTTTCTCGAGGAGCATCCCGATAGCATGCAGGCTGATGAAGCACGTAATCTTTTGGGTGATGCCCTCCTGGCAGTCGGCGGTGTGGATGCCGGTTTGCAGTCCTATAGCTCGGTTAGCCGGATGCAACCTGAGCTTTATGATTATGCACAAATGCGCATTTCCAAAGTGTACAATGCTTTGGAGGAATGGGAAAAATTTGAAACTCATCTGCGTGCATTCATGGAGGAACGACCAGAGAGCGGGCGGGTGCCGGAAGCCCTTAAGGAACTGGCTACTCACTTGCGCGCGCAAGGGAAAGCTGACGAGGCGCTGGACCTCTATTGGAGCGCAGTGACACGGTATGGCAACGATCCGGAGGCAGCCGCCGTCGAAGAAATGCTCGTCTCACTCACGCGGATCTATCGCACCGAAGATCGCCTTGAGGATTTTTTTCGAAAACTGGAGGAGATCCGCTCAGACGGGGAACCGGCGCTGGCCGCGCGCGCACGCTGGGTGCGGGCCAAAGCGGAAGAGAGCGCATCCCCCGATGTTGCGAAGAAGCAGATGGCGCAGATCGCTGAGAGTGCTGCCCCCCAGGATCTTCCTGTGGTGGTTCTCGCAGATGTGGCAGACGCACTGCTCGGCGCAGGGGAACTGGATAAAGCCCATGAGTATTACAGAGGCATCCTTCGATGGTATCCGAGATCCTTTTTAAAAGGCCGGGCGCACTCGGGCATGGCTTTCATTTCAATCGAGCGGGAGCAATGGGAGGACGCCCTGGGAAGCATCGGTCTCGCGCAGAAGGAATCCGTCGATCCAATTTTGCAGAAAGATTTGTATGCTGCGGAATCCAAGGTTTATCTTGCTACCGGACGTCCCCGGGAAGCTGTGGCAGTGCTTGAGGAAATGCTGGCCCTGCCCGTGATTAAAGGACTCAATAAAGTCGAAACGCTCTATCAAATTGCAAACACGTACGTGGAGCTTGGGGATTTCAAAAAAGCGATCGCCTTTTATCAACAAATATACATACTGCATCTGGGTTGGCCTGACTATGTCGCAAAGAGTTATTGGCAAAGCGGTCAGGCGTTTGAACAACTGGAAATGCCCAACGAAGCACGGAACAGCTACGAAGAGCTGATCAATAATGCTGATCTTGTAAGCACCCCGGAATATGTGTTGGCGAGGCAACGCCTTGAGCAAATGAAGCCGGCTATCGAAACCAGTGGAGGTGCCGATGCGTAAGATTTTCCTGCCATGCCTCATCCTGCTTCACTCTGTGCTCCCGCAGTTGCAAAGCGCTCAGAAGGGCGTCCTGTTCCTGAAAGGAGGCGCAAGCGAATCGGGCACGATTTCCATGTCGGCCACCGGGTCCATCTCGCTGGCTAAATCTCTCGAGCATGGGGAAGTCATCGCAAACTACGAACTGGATGCTGTGGATCGCATCGAATTTGTGCTAAGTGACGAGGAAACGAAATCGCTGGAGGATCCTCACGCGGTGCCTGAAGCTGTGCTCGCAGGGTTATGGAAAAAGCTTTCACCATTTGCAGGGAAAGTCCGCTCACAGGCAGAGCGCGCGGGATCGAATTACACAGCCCATCTTTTAGAAAGCACAGACGCTGACAAGATGGCGTTGGGCATTAAATTGTTGGGGCAACTGCGGGAAATGGAACTTATCGATTCGGGAATCGTGCGCCGTTTACAGTTTCTGCGGGTCGAAGCGGCGCTTCTGCAAGGAGACCTTGAGGAGGCCCGGAAACTTCAGGCTGAGTTCCCCGAATTCGAAGGCACAGACACGCCCGAGATGGCCGAGATGAGTGTTCGCATGCGCATTGCCGAGGCCAGATTGGCGGAGAAGGAACTGGGCGATCTCGAAGAAGAGTGGCCCAAATGGGAACTGATGCCCGAAAAAATTGAAGAGCGGCGGAAACTCATTGATCGCAGCCTGCGTGGATATTTATACGGCGTCGCCTTTCATCCCGAGTCAGATGTTTCAACCGCCGCCGGTCTCTGGGCCGCCGCGGGCCTTTATGAGAAAATTCAGCAGCCTGACGAAGCCAAAGCCCGGGCGGAAGACATCGTTTCATTTTTTCCAGTGGCACCGTATGTCGACCATGCCACTGCTCTACTGGAAAAACACTCAACCGAAAATCCCAATGAACCTCCTCAACAATGATCATTAGACAAAACATCCTGCCGATGGCAATCACCTGCCTGGCATTCCTCATCTCCCCGGCCATTCTTAACGCCCAGGAACCAGCAAGCCCGGAAGGCACCGCGGAAGCGCCGGTGGATACCGAGCAGTCACTCCTTGACCTCTACCTGCAAGGAGGAGCCATCATGCACGTGATTGCCCTCTGCTCGCTGGGAGCCATTGCCGTGGCATCTTTTTGCGCTCTTCGCATCAACAAACGCAGGCTGATGCCCCCTCAGGTGGTACTGGACCTGGCCGAATCAATGTCACGGAGGGACGTGCAAGGAGCTTATCAAATCTGCCAGGCACAGCCCAGCGTGTTCACTAAAACGCTCGGTGCCGCTGTTCTGAAGACTGATTGGGAGGAACCAAAATATAATCGCGCTGCGATGGAGAAAGCAGCGGCGGAAACGCTGGTCCACGAGGAAACACGCCTTGGGCTATGGATCAACTATCTCAATGTCTTTGCCACTGTGGCACCCATGCTTGGGCTGCTGGGTACCGTTACGGGCATGATCCAGGCATTTAATGAGCTGGCAGCAGGCCGCTCGGAACCCTCAGACCTCGCGGGGGGTATTGGACAGGCCATGATCACCACTGCAGGCGGCCTCATCGTCGGCATTCCCGCAATGTTCCTCTTCTTCTTTTTCCGGAACATCCTCACCGGGACCATTGCGGACATCGAAGCAGCCATCCTTGCCATGCTCGACCGCTTCACAGCAAAACCTGATGAGGTCGCTGAAGAAGCGTCCGTCGTTCAGGCCGCCGATGGAGGAATCCCTGCTCAGTAAGCTAATGAATGCTTCACTCGCCAGAAAGCCACGCCAGGACGAAGTCGGCTTCCAACTGGCACCGATGATCGACATGACTTTCCTCTTGTTGATCTTCTTCATGGTGACCACAAAAATCACATCAGACCAACTGAAAATGGAGATCCGGTTGCCGCTCGCGGCGTCAGCCAGGACACCCGAGGATCTGAGCGGACGCGACATCGTGAACGTCGATGCAGAGGGGCAGATCTTCGCCGGCGACCGGCCGGTCACATTGCCTGAGTTGAAGGCTCATCTTGTCAGGAGGCTTACGGATGTGCCGCCTCTCCGGATTTATGTGCGTGCTGATTCCAAGACCGACGTCAAAGTCATTAAACAAATCATGAGCGCCTGTGCTGAAGCCGGTGCCATCGAAGTGATTTTCGGAACCCATAGAAATTGACCTATGTTCGGAAGAAAACCAGCGCAACAGGTAGTGGAAATCCAAATGGGCCCGATGATCGATATCGTGTTTCTTCTTCTTGTTTTTTTCATGGTCACGGCCAAGCCGATCAAGCCGGAGAGCGACGTAGGGCTCCAATTGCCAGGAACAGTGGCTCAGGAGGAAATCGTCAACCTTCCCAATGAGGTGAAGATCGAAATCCGCCAAAGTGGCGACGTTTATGTCAATGAAGCGCCAGTGGGTCTCTCAGATGACCAGCAAATGCCCCAGCTCTTGAAGTTGCTCACGCGATTCAAGGAAGCGTCGGATGCCAACAACCTCGATCCCCTGATTACAATCCACGCGGAAGATGGCGCCTTCCACCAGAGAGTCGTGGATGTGATGAATCTTTGTGCCGAGGCCGATCTGAAGGGAATTACTTTTTCACCCGCCGATGTAGAATAATATGAGTGCCGCAGCTAAAATTTCCGAGTTTTTAGGAAAGTCGAATAACCGCAGGATTGTGGCAGGTGTGCTCCTCGTCAGTCTCGGGGTTCACCTTCTGGCCGGGTTGGGAGCGGCCATCTGGGTCATCGCCCGGCATTTCGAAAAACCCGAAGCCATCTTTGAGTCGCGTCGTGTGGTGACGCTTACACCCAAAATCATCGATCCCAAAATGGCTTCTGCTGAGTTTGAGGCAGCCATGAGCAAGCCCGCGCTTGATCAGAAGATTGCCAGCGTCCGGGAAGCGGACTTTGCATTGCCCGACGTGCCCAAGTTGGATGTGCAGACAAAAGTCGACTTTGACCCTTCCCTGCTGGCGAATAGCCAAATTGACGCTGCGGCGCTGGGCTTCGGTGCGGCGACTGGCGGCGGGGGCGGCGGAGTTGGGTTTTCTTTTTTCGGGGTGAAAGCCAGCGGGACTAAGATTGTCTTTTTGATCGATATTTCAGGAAGCATGGTCAAGGCAAACGTGGAAAATTACCTTGCAGTCGAAAAGGAGGTTGAAAATGCCCTGAACCAGATCCAATCGCCCGCGACATTCAACGTTCTGACTTTTGCTGAGGGCGGGCAAAAGTACCAGCCCCGCCTGAGACCCGCCCAGACATTTGAGGTTGAGCGTGCGATGAGTTGGTTGAATTCTCAGAGCCCGGTTCCCGAGCGACTGCGTCACGGCAATGAGCGGGTAGACTGGGGCGGAACCAAGTGGTCAGGAACCGAACTCCATGCGGCACTCGTGCTTGCTTTTGAATTAGAGCCCGACGTGATCGTTATTTTATCCGACGGAGAACCGACATTCAAAAGCCGCCTTCTGCCAAAATTAGGGAATGGCCAAACTGTCGATTCCACGGCCAAGCTGCTCGAATGGGTGCGTGAGCAGCAATCAAAGCTGCCCTCTCCCGCGGTCATTAATACCATCGCCTACAAGGGAGACGCCGGCACGAAGTTTATGAAACCGCTCGCAGAACAAAACAACGGCGTAATGCGGGTCATTAACTGATAACCTGACCGTCCGCAGTTCGAACTGGAGCAAGCCTCCTTGAATTACTTTGTGTGCCGATCCATTTATCTGCAATGCGCCCGATCCAGACTGTGGTGTGGTAATCCGGCGGTATATCCCATGGGCCGGTGGCGGAAGAGTCGAGGGGTTCGCCATTCATCCGGCGGGTCCGGCATTCCGGAAATCGCTTCCTCCTCCAATGCCCGCCTCACAAAATGTGCTTTGCCAATCAGATGATCCAGCAATGTCCATTCCGCCTCCACGGCCTGTGTCAGCACCGTTCCACTCAAAGCTGTAATGCTCGTTGATAAGCGGCGGAGGGCTAAATCCGGGGTCGTTTCCAAGTATCAAAATTTATTGAGGCGATCCCCAATCCCCGACCCCAAATCCCAGGAAATGTTCCATTTTAGAAAGAAATGACGCATGTATTTCCGCATTCAAGCCTGCAGAATTTCTGCTTTGTTGCACCTTAATGCTCGATTTATTCTCTCGAAATGGAAAGCTGCCGCAGCTTTCTGGGCGAAAGTCCTTGTGCCTGCCGGATGCTTCTTGCGAAGTAGTTTGCATCACTGAAGCCGCTGCGTCCGGCCACTTCTGAAATTGGAAGGCTGGTGTCTTTAAGAAGTTCCAGGGCGCGTTGCAGGCGGAGGTTGCGCAGGTAGTCAGCAGGAGATTGTGCGTAAGCGCTCTTAAAGCTGCGGAAAATAGTGGCGCGGTGAACACCTAGCTCCCGTGCGACATTGTCCACACCATAAGCGGGCCGCTCATGGTTTCGGAGCAAGGCAGCTTGTGTTTTCTCTGCGATGGAAGGATGGGCACCGGCTCCGATTCCCTGGCTCATAGCCGCAACCAGGATGCGGTAAGCGAGAATGGATGCTGATCTTTCTCCCGAAAGTGATGGATCCGCAACGGCCTGTACCAAGGGAGTGAAAAGTTCTGCCGGGTACACTCCGGCCTGCCAGGTTCGCCCGGGGAATAGCAGGGATTGGAAAATTTTCTCGCTTACTGGCGAGCGCAGTGTGAACCACCCGTATTTCCAGCCGTCCGAACCTGAGGTAAGGAAATGGACTTCTCCAGGCTTGTAATAGAAGCATTCGCCTGGGTGAATGAGTGTTGCCCGATGCCCGAACCGAACGATGCCGGAGCCATGGCCAGCCCAAAAAAATTGATAAAAGTCTTTGCGAGACGCGGGGTCCACCCGCGTGTCCGGATCAATTGTGTATTGCCCCGCAGAACGCACCGAGAACGGCAGTTTTAAGACTGTTTGCTCAGCAGGTCTGAGGGAAAAGTGTTTAGGTTGCCGCAACGTAAATGCTAGTATTGCAACCAGGCTCCGATTGCGCAAGCGCAGAATTTTTGAGAATCTTCGATCATGAAATCCAAAAAAATCGTCATTGTTGGAGCGGGCAGTTTATTTTTTGGACGTCAGGCTATCTGGGCATTAAATCATCTGGAGGGGTTCCGGGGCTTCACTCTTTCGTTGGTGGATACCGATCCTGAGCATCTTGAGAAGATGGCCACTTTGGCGAGGATGTCAGCAGAGGCATGCGGCTCGGGCGTGAAGGTGGAAGCGCATGCGGACTATCGCGAGGCGCTGCCGGGTGCGGATTTTGTGGTGTTGAGTTTTTCCCGCAGGAACGCACATTACCGCCGGCTGGATTGCCAGATCTCCGCGAAATTCGGGATTCGGATGTGCAGTGGTGACACCATCGGCCCCGGCGGCGTATTCCGTGCCGCCCGCGAATTGCCGGAGATCCTCAAAATTTGTGCGGAGGTTGAGCGTGTATGTCCCGAAGCATGGGTGGTGAATTATGTGAATCCGAGTGCTGTTATGGGTATTGGGGTGATGCGCCATAGCAATGTGCGCTCATTTGCTTTGTGTGATTCGCACCCGATGCCTGGTAAAAAAGAGAGCTACCTCCGTTTGATTGGCGAGCCCCTGGACAGGATTGGGGAGTTTGATATGCGCATTGCAGGGGTAAATCATTTTACCTGGATGTTGAAAGCGGAACTTGGGGGGCAGGATGTTCTCCCGCGGCTTCGAGATGCATTTGCGGGGGAGGCGCGCGGCGAGAAGGATCAGGGATATTCGAAGGGCCGCTTCAATGCGTTTATCACAACGCAACTTATGGACGTGTTCGGGGCCATTCCAACCTGCACCGGGCATACGAAAGAATATGTGCCATACTATCAAGGCCGGGCTGCGATTCATGAGGCGATCCCGGCATTGTCTATTTTTGACTGCGACGAGCGCGATGAAAACACAGCTCGCATGTGGGAGGAAGTCTCGGGGTATGTTGATGGAAAACAAACGATTGAAGAGTTTCACAAAAAACACAAATCGGATGTGGCAACGGACATCATTCACTCAATCGTGACCGATTCCAGGCTTACACATTTTATTAATCGCTCCAATTCCGACTGCACCACGGGTGCCTCACCTGTAGGTAACTTGCCTTCAGATGCGTTTCTGGAATTGGAGTGCGTGGTTGGCGCGGATGGAGCTCACCCTTTGCCGGTCGGGGATTTCCCCATGGGACTACGTGCTCAGCAGATGCAGATTCTGGATATCCACGAGCTGACAGTGGAGGCCATCGTGCGGCGGGATAAAGCCCTTCTCACGCGTGCTCTTGCGATGGATCCAATTGTGAATTCCATTGCGACAGCCAACGCGGTGATTGATGAATTGTTTGTCGCAGAGGCGGAAATTCTGGGGGAGTGGAAGGACAGCCGCCGCTCGATCCAAACCGGTGGCGGTCA
Source organism: Chthoniobacterales bacterium (assembly GCA_041748815.1). GTDB lineage: Bacteria > Verrucomicrobiota > Verrucomicrobiia > Chthoniobacterales > CAKUMP01 > JBGTCP01. The sequence continues at coordinate 200 of JBGTCP010000289.1, read as the reverse complement.
GGGAGTGAATGCTGTGCTCCCTCAGATGTTCTGAGGATGCTGAACTCAAGCTTGTGATTCGAAGGATTCCCGCCATTCTGTCGCGATGCTTTCCTATTGGATCCATGATTGGAGTCCGTATCTTTTCCAGATCGGCGACGGCTTCGGGCTGGGCTGGTATGGACTTTCTTATGTGCTGGCGTTTTTTACGGGGTATTTAC
>JBGTCP010000288.1:0-8855 GCA_041748815.1 Chthoniobacterales bacterium | reverse complement strand
GGACGCTGGAGGCGTTCGGTGCTTTCCTGTTCCCATGCCGCGCCTGCCATGAATGCACCGACCGCATCACCACTGGCATCGATGACCGCACGTGGCTCGATTATTTCGTGGCTGCCGCGTGAGCAGACTTTCACAGAATGAATGCGGCCTTCGCTTGCTTGGACCTCGGTTACTTCAGAAAGTAAGCGGAGATCGAGGTTGGATGACTCGCTGGCGAATGAATCGGCGACGCTTGCGAACACGGGAGGCGCGTGCATGAGCACATCCACTCTCCCCATGCGGGAGGGGCCCGTCGCGCCGCCTTCAGCAATGAGCCGCTGTGCAAACTCGGGAGCAAAACCCTTGTTTGCATACACGGCTCCGGGTTCGTTGCGCACGAGATAGAGTCCACAGACGGAATGCACGAGCGATGCAGTGGCCATGCCTCCCAATGCACCATGGCGCTCGATGAGGATCGTGGATGCACCCGCGCGGGAAGCGGCGACTCCCGCCGCCAGTCCGGCGCTTCCGCCACCGATCACCAATACATCACACTGCATGGGAATAGCTTACACGGGTCTGCGCTTATTTAAAAGGGCGGCGAGGGAATTCACGGTGGAAAAATTTTCACGTGTGACGGCTTCCGGGGGAATTTCGACCTTGTAGCGATCCTCGAGAAAAATGAGCAGTTGCATGATGGCCATGGAATCGAGGCCAGCATCGAAGAGGTCGGCGGAGGCATCGATGTCGTGCGGAAGTTCCGGCAATCCCTCACCGATCAGCGCGGTGAGCTCTTGGATGAGGGTTTCGCGGTTTTCTGGAATGGGGTGGCTGTCGTTGGAGGGTTTCTCTGCTGTCATGTCTGCGCACTTCGTGTATGCTCTGCGATGGAGGTCCGTCAAGGGTGGCCTCTGTGTCTTTCATGAATCACCACGCTCACAGATCCGCAATTGGACGTTGCCTGGGTATCGCAGGAGCGGTTGTGCCACTGCTGCTGGGAGTGTCGTGGCGCCGGCTGAGTCCGCGCGAGCGACTGGCGCTGGGGCTTGCAGGCTTTTTTTCGCATGCAATTTATTTAGCAGGAACTTTGTGGCCGTGCAGCGGGTGTTTTGCTCCGGTGGTGCGGCGGTTCACGACGCGGCATAATGAGGTCTGGATCACATTGGACGACGGGCCGGACCCGCAGCTCACGCCGCGCACACTGGAGGTGCTGGAGCGCCATAATGCGCGGGCTACCTTTTTTGTGATCGGCAGAGAGGCGCTGCGGCATCCGGGGTTGTTGCGGCAGATTGCGGATGCCGGGCACGCTGTGGCGAATCACACTTACTCGCATCCGTCGCGATCCTTCTGGTGCAGGCCGTCGTGGTGGATTGCCCGTGATGTGGACCGCTGCACGCGTGCCATTGAGACGGAGCTGCATGAACATGCCACGCTGTTTCGTCCGCCCGTGGGAATGACAAGCCCGGCCGTCGAGCCTGTGATGGGCAAGCGCGGATTGCGGATTGTGGGCTGGAGTGTGCGGGGCGTGGACGCGAAGTCGGGGACACCGCAGGAGATTGCGCAGCGGGTTTTGCGCAAAGTGCGGCCGGGTGCGATTATTCTGCTGCACCCGGAGCGACGCTCGGAGTCGGTGGAAGCGCTGGAGCTGATTCTGGCAGGCCTGCAAGAGCGGGGGTATCATTGTGTGATCCCGGAGCCGGATCAGTTCGTCTGAACAAAAACAGGTAGCTGTTGAATGGTGTGCCGCCCCACAGTGGATGAATTTCTTCTACGAATCCGGCTTTGCGGAATGGGGCTGCGACGGCATCGATTGTGGGAAAATTGATGATGCCACCGCCTTTGATCCATCCGGTCCCGCGCACAAAAAGTTCTTCCAAGTAAGTCAAACGGTAGCGGAGGCTGGCATCTTTTGGAGCATTGCGAATGAGCGCCCAGCCGCCTGGCGGAATCCTCGCAGCGATGTCTTCCAGCAATCGCTGCTGGCTCTCATCCTCCAAATAATGAAGCACATCAAGGAGCACGATCGCGCTGAAATCCGGCGACACATCGCGGGCATCGCAGACTGAGAATTCCAGCCCGGTGTATTCGCGGGCGGCAATTTCAGAGGCCCGGGCGATTTTCGGTGCGTCGCAATCCACGCCAAGGATGCGTTCATTGACGCCATTTTCGCGCAGGAAAAATGAGAGCAGGCCGAGCCCGCACCCAATGTCGAGCATGGGTCGGGGACTGCGCTGCATTTCTTTCAGCACGGCATGGTATGCGGGATCGGATTTCAATTTCCCCCGCACATATCCCTGCAACCAGCGGGAGTGTGGAAAAAATCCGGCGATTTTTTCGATGATGGATTTTTGTGATTCGGGGTTACTCATGGCGGGAGCCGGGGTGAGGCATTTCGGTGCGCACATCGCGGATATGGATCCGCTGCCCGGACGGGCGATAGAAACAAAAGACAATGCCGCCGACAAGGCTCCATACCAGCGAGGCGGCGAATCCGCCTAGCGAAATGAGGAGCGCAGTTTCCACTGGCACACCGCCAATGACCCCGAGGAGTTCCTCAAAGCTTTTTTCCCGCACTCCCAGTCCTGAAATTGAAAATGGCAGTGAGGCCATCACATCGACAACCGGCATGACAGTGAGGATGTCCGCCAGTGTTGTGCTGCCGCCCACGGCACGGCTGGCGCAGTAGAAGCTCAGGAAATGTGAAAACATGACGACGAGGGAGACGGCGAGCGCGAGGAGTGATTTCTGCCATTGGTCGGAAAGCGCAGTGAAGGCCAGATCCAGTTCCACCATTTTCGTGCGCACGGCTTCTGGAAGCGGAAGGCGGTCGGCCAGATTCCAGCGGCCCATGATAAGGCACAAAACGATGCCGCCGGTTGAGATGCCCAATACCATCACGAGCGTGCCCAGCATGCCTGCGGCGATCGGGGATGCCATGAAATATTCGTAGCGCACGAATGTGAATGCCACCGCAGTGGCGAGCATCACAACAAGCCCGCTCATATGATCCATGACGATGCTCAGGATCGCAGCAGCGTGGCGGCCTGGAGATTCGCGGCCCACACAGACTACCTTTGCGGCATCACCGCCGACTGATCCAAAGAGGAAGAGATTAAAGAACTGACCGACCATGAACATGGAAGTCACTCGTGTCAGGCGAATCTCAAATCGCTGCATCCGCAAAAAAATCCACCAGCGCAAAGCCCCAGTGAGAGAGCACACTCCTGCGGACAGGACAGCGAGGAACATCCAGCCGGGATTGGATTCAGAAAGCGCTCGCGCAACACCGCTGCGCACGTCGGCGTCTGAGAAAACCCAGACCAGAAGACTGATGGTGACCGCAGCCTGTGCGATTGCGATTAAAAAACTCCGCATAGAGGCGCACACAGTCCGCAGCTTTAGTCTGCGGCACAAGAGGAAAGTCGGAAAAGTGTGCCGCAGAACTGGATGCGGATCATCACTGGCTACTGTGATTTCCCGCTCGGCTAGGCTGGCTGCTGGGTGAGGCCGCCGGGGAGTTCGGGCGGGATGGCTTCCGGTTTTTTATCGTCGGGAGCTTCCTCTGCCACAGGATCGGTGACTGGCACGAGTGGGGCTGGTGGCGGATTTTTCATTTCGCCGAACTCGATAATGTCGCGGATTTGTGCTCCGTCGAGAGTTTCAAATTCGATGAGTGCCTTGGCAATGATGTCGAGTTTGTCACGGTGTTCCAGGACGATCTTCTTGGCTCGTGCATACGAGTCATCAATGAGTTTGCGCACTTCCGCGTCAATTTGCTGAGCAGTGGACTCGCTGTAATCGCGGGACTTGGAGAGGTCGCGTGCGAGGAAGACGTGGCTTTCGTGATCGCCGTATTCGACCATGCCGAGTTTCTCGCTCATGCCCCATTCGCAAACCATGCGGCGGGCAATGCCGGTGGCCATGCGAATGTCGCCGGATGCCCCGCTGGTCACATCGCCAAAGACCACTTCTTCCGCAACGCGTCCGCCCATGGCGACTGCGAGCTGGTCGATGAGTTCGTTTTTGCGCGTGTTATATTTATCCTCTTCCGGCAGCCACATGGTGGAGCCGAGTGATGGACCACGCGGGATGATGGTCACTTTATGAAGTGGCTCGGTGTGCTCGAGCATTTCCAGCAATAAAGCATGACCTGCTTCGTGATAAGCGGTGTTCTCTTTTTCTTTTTCGCTGATCGCCATGCTGCGGCGCTCTTTGCCCCAGCGCACTTTGTCGCGGGCTTCTTCGAGTTCGTGGCGGCCGATGGACTTAAGGCCTTTGCGGGCAGCGAGCAGAGCGGCTTCGTTCATGACGTTAGCCAGCTCGGCGCCGGAGTAGCCGGGCGTGCCGCGGGCGATGACCATGAGGTCCACATCGGTGCCCATCTTAACTTTCTTGGCATGTACTTTGAGAATTTGTTCGCGGCCTTTCACGTCGGGGAGTCCGACGGTGATCTGGCGGTCAAAACGGCCCGGGCGCAGCAATGCGGGATCAAGCACATCGGGGCGGTTGGTTGCCGCGATGATGATGATGCCTTCCTGCGTATCAAAGCCGTCCATCTCGACGAGCAACGCGTTGAGGGTTTGCTCGCGCTCGTCGTGACCACCACCCATGCCGTGACCGCGATGACGTCCGACCGCATCGATCTCGTCGATGAAAATCAAGCATGGAGCGGATTTTTTGCCCTGCTCAAACATGTCGCGCACACGGGACGCGCCGACGCCTACAAACATCTCCACGAAATCCGATCCACTGATGCTGAAAAACGGAACATCAGCTTCTCCGGCGATGGCGCGGGCGAGCAATGTCTTGCCGGTGCCTGGAGGGCCGACCATGAGCACGCCCTTGGGAATGCGTCCTCCCAGTTTTTGGAAGCGCTTCGGATCTTTGAGGAACTCGACGATCTCAGAGACCTCGTCCTTGGCTTCTTCTACGCCAGCGACGTCTTTGAAAGTGACCTTATTTTTCTCACGATTGAGCATACGGGCTTTGGATTTGCCGAAGCTCATCGCACCTTTGCCGGCCATGCGGATTTGCTGACGGAAAAGGAAATACAGGAAAAGCAGGATAATAATGATCGGGAGGAATCCCAGCAAAGCTGCGCCGAGCATGTTGGAATCTTCCTGAAATACCGGCTCAATCCCGGCTGCGGAGAGTTTTTCCGGCACTTGGGTGTGTTGAAGCGCCACTTCTGTGCGGAACGGAGTTGGTACAAGGGAGCCGTCAGCGCTCTTAGCCATAAAGTGCCCTCGCAATTCCTCATTGAGTGCGCCGCGAGTGCTCACAACGACCAGCGGGTGCTCGGGTGATTTGGAAATACGATCCTGTGCAAGGAGTTCCAGAAACTCCGGATGTGGAATTTCACGGGCATTCGCATCAGGCCCGCCCTTGAACAAAAATGCTCCGGCGATGAGTGCGAATGCGATGGAAATAAAGAGCAGGCCGCGCCAGTTAAAATTGGGATCGCCTCCGCCATTGGAGTCGTTGCGCTTGGATTTTTTGGGAGTCTCGGACATGATAAGTAACTACGTAATCTTTCTTATGGGCAGACGCTATCACAGTTGGCAAGCCCGCGCAATGAGCACACGAAGCAAACTTTCGCCACCGGGACGTGATTCAGAGGAACGTTGACTATGGGGCAGGCGCCACCGCGCGGAGGTAATTGAGAGATTCACTGACCGCGCCCGCCAACGTAGAGCCGGGGGGATAACGGGCAGCCATGGCTTCGAGCACGGGATACGCATCCTGGGAACCGGACATCCCGAGACTATATACTGCGGCAAGTCGATAGGCTGGAAGTAAGCGCGGGTTGTCCGCCCATTCAGGCATCATTGTAACCGCAATTGAGGGATAGAAACGTCCGATCCCATATAGTGCATAGTGCCTCAGACGTGCATCGCCTTCAGTCAGTGTGGATTTCCAAAAATCCCACTCGGCTTCGCCCTTGAGCCCGTAAACCTCCTGAGCCATGGGCCGTGTGGCAGGTTTGACCATGGTCTCAAGGCGTAGCTGATCACTGGCACCCACCTGATAGCGCGCGATGTCCACTCCGGCATTTTTCAGAAGGGCCAGGGCGGCCAGTAGTTGTGGCGCGTCGGTGCTGAATTCTGAAAAATCCGCCTGAACCGGCAGGTCGTCTTCCAGGGTGGGAAAACCTGCAAGTGCCGATAGCGGCGGATTTTCCATCACGATTAGGATAGCGAGCTGAACCACCGGCTGTGGCACCTGTGCATCTGCGGCGATGATTTCGAAAATGGGCTGGAGTTGCTCGACCCCGCCGGACGCTCGGGTGTAGACGGCATCTCCGGCGGCATTTTCAGGGCGGAGGGCGGCTGCCCGCACTTCCAACTCGGCGGAGCCTCCGGGCACCATTTCCGCTTCGATGGGTTCAAGGGTGACGACGAGGCTGCTGACGCTTTCAAATGGAGTGCCACGGGGAATGGATACCATATGCTCGGTATCCGTGGGATTCTCGGCTTTGAGTCGCAGCCGGGTGCTGCCATTGGAAACGAAGGTAAGCTTTATGATTGCCGCCGGCGCGGGTGTGGGTGCAGGTGCGGTAGCTGCACTTTCACCTGCAAGGTCTTGAGCCTTCAAGTCTGGAGGGAGAATCTCCGTGATTGGCTGAGACGCTGGTGGTGTGGAGGAGGAGGCAAAAAATTGCACGTAGCCTACCACCAGTAGCACCACGATCACCACAATCAGAATGGATGTTTTAAGCATTGAGAACAAGAAACGGATCGAGCAGGATTCTTACCAAGCTGGCAAATTTCGTCAAGAGACGAGGCAATTTATCCGTCATGAGGTAATTTGCGCAACTTCCCCCAGTGCCCTGAGTATAATATGAAGGAACGTATGGAAAAAGAGCCTTTTGAAAACGATCGTGAGCTATGGGGACTACTGGGGAAAGTCAAACCCACGGAAGTGTCGCCGTTCTTCGCCCGGAATGTCCTCCGCGAAGTGCGCTTAGCCACGCAGAACGCTCCGGCGGCCACTAGCCTGAGCAGCTTTTTTCGTAAGACTTCGTCAGTGGCGGTCGCGGGAGGTGCGCTTTTGCTGATCGTTGGAGTACTCGCATGGGGGCAATTCGCAGGAAACGAAAATCAATCTCCCGCCACGATGGCTTCTCAAAATGTGGTGGACGAGACATTGGTGGATTTGGAAATTGTGCTGGCTTTGGATGATCTGCTCGCCTTGGAAGAAAACACACTATGGCTCGACACTTATTAAGGCTCACTCTTGCAGCGACCTTCGCCTTTGGCATCCCTCTGGTCCATGGTGAAGACGAAGGTGCACGGGATGCGCACATGAAATCCGGTCCTGAGCACCCCTACACGTCGCCCCGATCTCAGACCGATGCACCAGGCGGCGAGCGCTCCCGCCGGGAGAAAAACATGGATCGCTGGAAAGATCTGCCTCCTGAGCGTCGCGAAGCCATGCGGGACGCCGCCCGCGAACGGGTGAAGCGCATGAAAGAAGAACTCAACATTCTCCTGCAGCAAGCAGGCGGAGACAATCTGACGCCGGAAAAACGCGAGCAAATCGAAGCGCGCTACTTCGAAGCCCGCCGCGAACTCGAAGGACGCCTCCGCCGCGAGATGGACGCAGCCCGCGACCGGGAACTTCCAAAAATCATTCAGGCCATCAAGGTGGAATTTTCGATTGAATAATCCTGCGGACTGACGCGTTTCATCTGGGTCAGGAAAAAATCACCGCCCGCGTTGTAGTGCATTGCAAAATGTCGATGCGCACCGTAGGTTTCCAACCAATGAATTTATTTGCGAGCTTCCTAAGAATCCGTCGGCCTGCCTTGTCGATGGTAGCAGCCATGGCGGCTACCGCCAGCGTCCCAACCCCTGCCAACGCTGTCCCGCCGCAGACCATCGATGTTTCATCCCTGCCCGCCTCCGTCATGGACGATGTCGTCGTGCCAGTGCCCAGTGAAATTTTTTCAGTCCTCGATAAACTGGGGAATCCCAAATGGTCCGAGCATGTGCGACGTGAGGATTTCCGCGCCGGTGTGGACCGTGCGCAGACCGCACTGCTCCTCGGCACAGTGATCGCCGATGGGTTTATCGCCGTTGAGGCCATGGATGATCAGCGCGTGAAAGACATTGGGCGCGAGGTGCTGAAGCTTTCCGCCGCCATCGGCGTCCGGGAATCCGTTCTCGCCCGTAGTAACAGCATCATCGAAGCCGCGGATCAAAAAGACTGGAACTCCGTGAAACGTGAGCTCGACGGAGCCATGCAGGACGTTCGCAAAGCCATGGTCGAACTTCGCGATGAACAACTCGCCCAACTTGTAAGCCTGGGAGGATGGTTGCGAGGCACCGACGTGCTCACTTCCGTGGTGATGGCCGATTACACCAACGACGGCGCCGAACTCCTCCGCCAACCGGGCCTCATGAATTACTTCCAGCGCCGGATCGACGGGATGAGCCCGCGGTTGAAAGAAAACACTCTGGTGGTTTCCATCCGCAAACAGTTGGAAGAGATCGAACCTCTGGTCAGCACTCCGGGATCAGAAGCAATAGAAGAAGAAGTGGTGGTGAAAATCCACGGAATCACCTCCGGGCTCGTTAAATCGATTTCCCAAACTGAAGGTTAGGCGACATGAAAGTAACCAATCCAACGCGCATCGTAGCTGCGTCCCTGCTTACCGGGCTGCTCGGAATTTCATCACTGTGGGCTTACAGTATGGTGGAGGACGCACTGGCGTTTGCTCACGAAGCTGCCCATCCATACGTGAAAGACGAAAACTTCATCGTTCGCGAGGAAGTCTGGGGTGGCGATCTGCCGGAAGGCGGACAGCAAGGCATCTCAGTGCAACTTTTCCGTGGGAATGAATATTGGTTCTGGGCTGGCGTGGCGCAGTCGGA
>JBGTCP010000287.1:0-5688 GCA_041748815.1 Chthoniobacterales bacterium | reverse complement strand
CGCATCTTTCAATTGATCGCTGACGACTGGGGCTGCGGTGAGATGTTTGCGGATTGGGACTCTCCAGAAGCGGTTTTTCGAATCATGCAAAAGTTAAGTAGAAGCCGGCCCTGCGACATCACTGGCATTGATGGCTTCGAGATGCTGGAATGGGAGGGCGGAGTGCAGTGGCCGCTGCGGACAGGAGAGAAAGTGGACTGCGCCGAACGCCGGCTTTTTGAGGACGGTCAATTTTTCACATCTGACGGGCGGGCGGCCTTCATTGCAGAGAAGCCGGTCGATCTACCTGAGCCAGTAGATGTGGAGTTCCCAATCCTGTTGCTCACCGGACGCGGATCTTCCTCCCAATGGCACACCGGCACGCGCACTGAGAAGTCCGATGTGCTGCGCAAGATGCATCCTTCGCGGGTGTATGTGGAGATGCACCCGGAGGATGCGAGGGAATTAGGTGCATCGGTATCCGGGCGTGTATCGATCCATTCCCGACGCGGCAGCATGGAAGCAGATGTGTTTTTGACGGAGACCATTCAGCGCGGTCAGGTCTTTTTGCCGATGCACTTTAAGGAAGTGAATGCGTTGACGCTGGAGGTATTTGATCCTGTCTCCAGACAGCCCGGCTACAAGGCATGCGCAGTGCAGGTAGCGGTAGTATGATTCAGCAATCCGGGAGCCTGTGTGGCAGCCGGATCGCAAGAAAAGCACGTTAGCGCGTGGGATCTCGTAATGGTATTAGTTGCTTGCAGAAGCAATGCAACTTCGAGGATAAGCCTCCTATGTTCGGATTACTTGAAAGCCCTTGTCAGCGATGCTTCGCGGCAAAAAGTATTGCTGAATATCAGACACATTTTTGCGGTCTCAGCCATGCGCTTCGGTCGGAGTATGGACCCTGGGCACGCATCTTGACCAACCGCGATGCTGTGTTTCTTTCCATTCTGGCGCGGGGATTTTCGGCATCGCCTCCAGCTGTCGAGGAGCGCTCTTGTTGCCTGCCACTCAAAAAGAAAAAATTGCTGGCAATCGATCCTGCCCAGCGGTTGCTTGAGAGCGGGGTGGGTTGATGCCTGGGAGGACCGGGATGAGAATGCGGAGAGCGGCAACTTTAATCCGCTGAGCAAAGGTGGCACATCCGTGAAAGCTCAAGTGCGCGAACGCATTCTGCGGCTGATGACTGCAGCTCAAGCAATTCCTGCTCAATCCGCTGGGCATCGCCACCTCGATCTACTTCATTGGAGTTTGGCCGACTCTCTCCCGGCCAAAATCACCGCACTCCTGGAAGACGAAGATGGGCGACAAAAGAAAAAGCGCCGTCGAAAAAAATCGGACGACCAGAGGCCATGGTGGGATTGTTGCCCGTGCGACTGTGTATGGTGCGATTGCTGCTCCGGCGACTGCTGCTCTGGCGGTGGCGGCAAAGGTTCGTGCTGTGACAGTTGCTCTTGCGATTGTTGCTCCTGCGATTGCTGCTCGTGCAGCCCCTGATTGCGGAGAAACAGGTGCCTGATCTGCGCCAAAATCCCAATCACGCTAAACCAAAAGCGGCAGAGGACAGCCGCACTCCAAAAGCTATCGCAAGTTCACTGTGTCCTCTTAGTCGCGGTAGCGTCTTGGAGTGCGGCTGTCCTCTGCCGCTTTGGGGACCAAGGATGTTGTACACTTGCAGGCATGGCAAAATTCCAAGCTCTCATTGTGAAGCCGCCATTTTCATTCAGCATGGTGTGCCGCGCAGCGGCGCATGATGTTTTGCCTGGATTTATGCAGCCCTGCTCATTTCGAAACAGATCACTTGCGCATTCCAGAACAAACAACCTCCCAGCAGACCTCAACAGGCAATTGGCCTGAAACATGCTTTAATAAAATTCCATGAACTACATCATGGAGTGCAGAAGCCGTTTCACTGAATCTGATTTTGACTTTGTGGTGGAGGTGCTCGCGCGAGAGCCTTCGCAGTCCACCACTTTATCGGAACTGCTTACGGATGAGGACTCGCGAAACTCCATCCTCGATCATGACAAGCTTCTTAGGAGCCTACTCCAGCAAGGCGGCTGGCTCAAGGTCTCGGCTTCTTTTTACTTTTACGTGCTCACGCGGCATGTCCTGAAGTGGTCAGGCCTCGAGGACCGGGAAGTTGCGGACTACACTGCCGGAGTACTCACCCACTTCTGTAATCGCGAAAAACTCAGCAGCCCATACACCGGTGACACCACCGGCGGGTTGTTCCCGTATCTTTCCGATCTACTCATTGCGTTGCAAAAAACCTCGCCATCTGAATCGTTTCTCCTGCGCCTGCACATCGCGAATTTCTCACTGTTCCTGAGTGGAATCTTTGCGAACCGAATTCATGCCCACCGTGACCGCCGGGGCGGACCGGATTTGGAGTTTTACGAAAGAATTGGCCGTTCCCATTTTGCGCTGGCCGCAAAAGACACGCTCGCCAAACAACTGAAAATCACGGATGTGCTGGAGGAGCTGAGCAACGAATTCCGCCGCGTGCGGAAGAGCCTCAACCACCTCTCGGCAGAGCTTCTGCAGATGGAACGCAACCCAACACCCACGCTTTTGTGGACATCGGGCTCGCAACCGGCCTGACGCTATTATGCTCCTCATCTCCGAAGTGCAATCGGTGCTTGAGCGAACCTACCGCCCTATCGGTTTGCGCGTTGAGGAATGTCTCATAGGCCCATCCCGCTGTCGGGCGCTTCGTTGCAATGCAGCGGATCGGGATGTCCCTGAAGCTAGTACCTTCTTGCGCACAACTGCTGCCGGCGACTTGTCCATTGCCGTGTATTACCACCCGTCACTCATTGAGGCACTGGAGCGCGAGGACCCGCGCGACCAACTCAGTCATCGCAACATCCACGCATGCATCGCATTCATCGAGGAGGTCACCCATGCCGTGCACGCAGCTTTGTTTTTCCTAGAAGGCAGATGGCATCCAAATTCGGAGCGGGTGCTCTGTGAATTGGAAATCCTTGCCAGAGTTGACACCTATTGGATGCTGATCCGCTTTGCCGCACTTTTGCAGGGAGGCATTCCATCTCTGGAAGTGCGCGCATGGATCCACGCGCGGGTTTTCCAGGATGAGGTGTATTCCTATCAAAGTCGCAGGCTGGCCAAACGCTACCGGGTTGCCAATCAGATGGCTGGTGATTTTGTTGCGACGATAAGCGCATTGCCGACCAGTGCACGTCCAACAGCTTTGAGGGAATTTCGCGGGCTCTCCCTGCCGGGTAAGCGGCGCTGGTTGCGAAATGCCCAAGCCGGATTACGCCTGTGAAAGACGGGGCAGCTGCAGCTCCACGCGTGTTCCAAGGCCCGGCTCGCTGGCGACCCCGACTGTCCCCTCCATCGCTTCCAATAACCGTCTGCACAAAGGGAGCCCTAAGCCGAGACAACCCATTGCTTTTTTCGTCGTGAAAAACGGATCGAAAATCTGCGGATAGTCCGCTGCTGCGATACCGGGTCCCAGATCCATCACGTGCACTGCAAGCGTTTCCTCATTTCGAGTATCGACCTTCAGCAGCACTCCCGTTGCGGACACCTCGAGCTCGGCGGAGTTGCGCAGAACCGGCACCAGAGCCTGACGCAGCAATGCCACGTCTGTAAACCATTCCACTCCCTCCGCGCCTTCCACTACCACTTTGAATTCCGGATAGTCCTGCTGGACGGTTTTCACCGCGGACTGAAGGATTTCATGAATGTTGCCAAGGGTCAGATTTCCAATGGGCTCCCGGGCTGCATTTAAAACCCTGTCCAAAAGGTCCGAGGTGATCTCCGCGGCAGTTTGGATCTCCCCCAGCCCATCCTTGAGCGTGTCGGACAAATCATCCAGAGAAAGAAGCAGGCTGCTGTAGCCATGATAAATGGTCAGGACATTATTCATCCTGTGAGCCATGCCGCGCAGAAGCTTCGAGGTATAATCATTCGCGCCTGAAACAGACGGACGACAGGCCTCCAGTTTGAATAGTGCGTCATAACTCATTGCCTTTGGATAATAACGAAAGTTCAGGAAAAGACAAAGCAATCATCCGCGCGGATTTCGCAGCGATTTCCGTTGCTTTTTACTGCGAGAAAAATCATAAAAACACTGGAACCTTGCGGGGAAAAAGTCCTATCAACCCGGTGATTCGAACCATGAATGCGAGCACATTTTTTCGATCTGGCAAACTCCCGGGGATTCATCTCGCGGCAACGTTGATTGCATACACCTTCGTCTTACTCTTCCCGCCCCCGGAAGCTTGTGCACAACCCGTGCCCGAATCCACGGGCCCCTCAACGATCCGAATGGCTGTGGACCCTGACTGGCCGCCATTTTCCTACATCGATGAGGAAGGGATCCACCGGGGCATCAATGCGGATATCCTTGCGCTCATTCAAAAACGGACCGGGCTGAAATTTGAGCTCATCCCCACCAAAAACTGGCAGGAGAGTGAGGAGCTTCTGGTGCGTGGTGAAGTGGATCTCATCCCGGGAGTTGGTCACTCCCCCGAGCGCGCCGAGAGATACCTCTTCAGCAAGCCATACTTCACACCCACAGTGGTCTTCATCTCCAAAGAGGAGGGCCCTTTCATTGTCACTTCGGAGATACTCGAGGGAAGCAAGGTGGCGTTGCCGGAAGGCTACATCTCCAGCGTTGCGGTCATTGAAGACTTTCCCGACCTGCAATACACCCTCACCGAAAACGCTCTGCAATCGCTGCGCATGGTCGCTGCAGGCGAGGCCGACGTCAGCATAGAAAATCTCACGACCGTGGGATATTTAATTCGAGCTCATGGTTTGGATTCCTTAAAAATCGCCGGAATTCTGGACTACGAATTCTCAATCCGTATGGCCGTGAGGTCCACGGCCCCCGGGCTGCTGGAAGTCCTGGATGCTGAACTGGCCAACATCACAAAAGCGGAACTCCAGGAGATCCTTGGAGCCTGGATATACTCCGAGGAGCATTTCGTTGGCACGTGGCAGGCAGTGCTTCAACGCATTGGCATCATCATCGCAGCCGGCTTGCTCGTTCTGCTTTGCTTTTTATATTGGAACCGGAACCTCACTGTTCAGCTGAAAAAGCGGCATGCTGCAGAAATCGCACTTCAAAACGCCAACAAACGGTTGCACGCTTTGAACGCGCAGAAAGATCTTTTCCTGGCAATGGCCGCCCATGATCTCAACAACCCCCTCACCCAACTCAAGATGTCCTGTGACTTGTTGGAGGATGGCGTAGCGTTGGATCCTTATGTCCGCATGATTCACAGGATGCGTGCAGGAGTCGAGCGTATGAGCCGCCTCGTCGGGAGCCTGCTTTCACTCCACAGACTGGAGCAAGACAATCAGGAATTCAAAAAAACGGAATTCGATCTTGTCCAACTCGTGGAGAAAGTGGTCGAGGAGTTCACGCCGCATGCCACCGACAAGGATTCCACACTCCGCTTCCGCCATCCCGGCGGCAAAGATTTTTTGATCTGTCACGACCTGATCGTGGTGGAGCAAATCGTGGTCAACCTGATTTCAAACGCGATTAAATACACTCCCGAAGGAGGAACCATCGAAGCTGGTGTCTCAGTCGATGGAGACGTATTTTGTGTGAAAGTGGATGACGATGGCCCGGGCCTCAGCGAACAGGAGGCTGAGCGGATCTTCGAACCATACGCAGAGATTTCGACACGACCTACAGCTGGTGAAATCTCGAACGGCGTAGGT
>JBGTCP010000286.1:0-4217 GCA_041748815.1 Chthoniobacterales bacterium | reverse complement strand
GAGCGCACCGAGCAGGCTCTGATCGGCATTCTCTATGATCTCAAGCAAACCCAGCAGCGCGAATGGACTAAAGTTGATGCCGGAGAATACATCCGGATCGCCGAGGAATTTCTCGCCAGCGGATGGGATGAGAGCATCCTCAATCGTTACTACCGCACCACACGCCCGCTTTACGCGACACAAATCTTCATCCCAGACACCAAAGCCGACGAAGCTCCGCGCGCCTTTGGCGTGGAGGCGCAAGTTAAACCCAGCTTGTGGATGGTCCACTATAAAGGTCAGGCGCTTCCCCCACACTCCGGCACATTTCGTTTCGCAGGCTTTGCCGATGACTTCATTGCTGTGGCAGTCAACGGTCGCACAGTGATGCACAGCGGACGCCCCGAGATGCAAAAACTCCCCAAAGTCCGCTGGGAACCACCAGAGCCCGATGGCATGTATGTCCACAATGGAAGTCTGCGCGATTGCCGGATCCCGCTCTGGCCGGTTTTGCTTTCCGGCGGGTAGTCGACAAAGAGGGATTCAGGCAGTGGAATGCCGGTAAATGCGCGTTCGTCCGGGCAGTGAACCCGATGACCCCGGTCGCACCGGGCCGTGAGTTTGTCCATGGCCTTCACCCACTTATCCGGCCATGTTTCCATGCGTCCTCCGGTTTCGAGCAAGCCCATGTTGATATGGCACCAGGTGAGGCGGAACTCGTTTTCATTATCCGGATAATATCGGCGAGACAAAAACGCTGGAGCACATGCTCGACCGGCTGGCCTTGCCCGGGGCGGAAACGGTCAAGCCTGTCGTCATCCTCGACGCCGGTTTTGCCTCCAAGGAAAACCTCGCTCTGCTCAAAGAGCGCGGCCTGGGTTACGTGATTAACATCACCCGGGGCAGCCGCGCCCGCCATGCTGAGGCATTCGCGGCAGACGGCTTTGAGCTGGTGCCCGGACGCGATGAGCGATCCCCCGTGGAAGTCAAAACCATCACCGATCCCGACGACGCCGATGGCAGCCTCGTTCTCTGCCGCAGTGCTCTGCGCCGGGAAAAAGAAACCGCCATGCTTTCGCGTGCCGAATCCCGCTTCCTGGCTGATATTGACGCACTGCGCAAGCGCATCGGGGAAGACCGCCTCAAAGACGCCACCAAGATCGAAAGGGCCATCGGAATCAGAAGCTTGCACTCTTTTCCAGCATAGTGATGGGCCAATTTCACTCTGAACTTTGTTTCACACTTTGCTGAAATTAAAACTTTTACTGAAATATTGAGCTTGCGGAGTTTCAGAGTTTCCGTTAATTTCAGCGCGTGCCGAATTCCACCACCAAACTGTCCGAGCGAGATTTGGAGCAGCAGTTCCAAGCGAAGTTGCGTGGACTGGTGGCAGGGGTGCCATTCCTGAAACTGAAATCCCTGAAACACGATGTGAAGCTCGGGCATGACAGGATCGGGGAAGCAGACTGGTTGGCACAGGTTCGAGCCGGGGATCAATCCTGGACCCTGGTGGTAGAAGGCAAAACAAGCGGTCAACCCCGCGATGTGCGGGCATCCATCTTCCAACTCAAGCACTACCTTTCACTGCTTCCTCCAGGCCAGCCAAGCTACGGGTTGGTGCTTGCGCCATTTATTTCGGATCAATCCGCTCAAATTTGCAAGGAGACAGGCGTTGGATACGCCGACTTTGCCGGGAATGCATACTTGTCTTTTGGTCAGGTTTTCATCGAAACGCGGGTGGCAGAAAAACCTGTGAGAATTAAGCGCGAAGCACGGTCAATATTTTCACCAAAAGCAACGCGGGTGCTTCGACTTTTGCTTCAAGGGCCATTGAGGGCATGGAAGGTAAAGGAGTTGGCCGCCGCAGCGGAAGTGAGCCTGGGGCACGTCAGCGCTGTGCGTCAGAAACTCCTGGCGAAGGAGTGGGCGGTCGAGGAGGAAAAAGGTTTGCGGATCAGCAAACCGGACACGCTTCTTGATGCATGGACGGTGGAGGATGATTGGAAGAAGAGGACGGAGACACGGGAGTATTCCCTGCTTGAGTATGATCCGGACAAAGTTGCCACGAAATTGGCGGGGGCACTTGGATCGAAGAAGCACGCGTGCACGCAATGGTATGGAGCCTTTCTACGGCAGCCATACACGCTTCCGGTGCTGACGACTGTGTATGTGGAGAATTTTCCCGATGAAGGACTTTTAAAGAGTGAACTCCACGCACGCCGGGTGAATGAGGGGGGCAGGCTACGCATTGTGAAGCCGAAGGACTCGGGGGTGTTCCAATGTCTTCAGGAGATTCGGGGGCGGCAGGTGGTTTGCGACGTGCAGCTTTATCTGGATGTGATCGGGGCAGGCTTGCGCGGGGACGAGGCAGCGCTCGAACTGAGAGAGGCAGAGGACTTTTCGGGAGGTTGGAAATGATCAACCGCAATGACGGCCGGGAGGACTATCCGCGAGATGGCATGGCGACTACCGAGAAAGCTTTGTTTGAAGCCTGGGACTCGCTGGAAAAATTTCATGATGACCTCGTCGTGGTCGGAGGTTTGGCAGTCCACTATCACACCTGTAAGAAGGCGGAGCCGCTGTATTTCGGTGCACCGACACTCGATGTGGATTTCGGGATCAGTCTTGGCACCGATGCCGGGATGAAGGGCACTGTGCAATTTGACCTTATGCTGGCAGGCTATGAAAATATCGATAACCGGATGGTCAAATTTTTGGAGAAAGGAGAAAAACTCTACATCGATTTTCTGACCGAGCACCCACCCAGCGAGCAAGGCTCGCGGAATGTGAGTGACATCACAGCCTCTATCCCGACTTTCAGGATTCGCGGCCAAAAATAGCTAATTTTGCACACGTTAGCCGCTGGAACCCTTTATTTTACTAGGTCCTGCTTCCGAAACGCGCTGTGGTGGAGACCCACCCCATGGACACCCCTGCTGCTTTCGTGCGATATTTGCCACATCGAGAGATGTTTTTGCGCAACAACAAACGTTTTAAAGATGGCAAAGAGCACCGCTACTGGAGTGTTGTTGAAAACCGCCGTGTCTCACCTGGCAAGACTGTTCAGAAAACAGTGCTTTATCTCGGCGAGATCAACGACAGTGAGAAAGCGGCTTGGACGCAGGCTATTTCCGTCCTTGATGAAAACCAACGCCCCCATGACCTCCACCTCTTCCCGGAAGATCGCACTCCCGACCCTCTCCTGGATGGTCCGTCCATCCAGCTCAAACTCAGCCAGATTGAGCTTTCCCGACCGCGCCAGTGGGGCGGTTGCTGGCTCGCCCTCGAACTGTGGGATCAACTCCATTTGGATGACTTTTGGTCTTCGCGTATTCCACCCTCCCGCAAGGGAACCCCATGGCTCAAGATCCTTAAAACCCGCGTTATCTATCGCCTCATCTCACCTGGCAGCGAGTGGCGACTCCACCGCCTGTGGTTTGACCAGAGTGCCCTCGCAGATCTCTTGGATGACAACTTCCGCCTTGTTGCCAAACACGCGCTCTACGAATGCCACGACCGCATTCTTGATCACAAAGCCGATCTCTTCACTCATCTCAAAGAACGTTGGAGCAGCCTCTTCCAAGCTGATTTCGACGTACTCTTATATGATCTGACCAGCACCTATTTCGAAGTCGATGCCACCGGTGACGTTGCCCAGGAGAGTGAACTCAAAGCCTTTGGTTACAGCCGTGACAAACGCCCCGACTGCGTCCAGATCGTTATCGCCCTGATCATCACCCCCGACGGGTTGCCGCTTGGCTACGAAGTCATGCGCGGCAACACATCCGACAAAACCACCCTTCACGACATGCTGGAGAAAATCAGCACTCAGTATGGCAAACACCGCCGCACCTGGGTCATGGACCGGGGCATCCCCACCGAAGCCGTGTTGAAGGAAATGCGCACCAGTCCCGCAGGCGTCTCCTATCTGGTCGGCACCCCCAAGGGACGGCTCACCCAACTTGAAAAAGACCTTGCCGACAAATCGTGGGAACAAGTCAAAGACGAGGTCACCGTCAAGCTCCTGCCCAAAGGCGATGAACTCTACGTGCTTGCCCGCAGCCTGCCCCGCCGCGCCAAAGAACGCGCCATGCGTGGCAAGAAACTCAAAACCTATTGGAAGCGCCTGCACGAACTGCGTGAGCGCAAATCCATCACCCGCGACGAACTGCTCATTGAGCTCGGAGCGGCCCGTCAGAAAGCCGGACGCAATGCTTACCGCCTCGTCGAAGTCACTC
>JBGTCP010000285.1:0-5193 GCA_041748815.1 Chthoniobacterales bacterium | reverse complement strand
CAGCACCACGGACATCGCCGCCAATGAGGCCTCCGACGATTGCGCCGCCTGCTGCGCCAATTCCGGCACCTTGCACGGCACGGTTTTCACATCCTGTCATTAATCCGCCTGTTGCTAACGCAACGGCACACACAGCGAGCTTATAAGTTTTTTTCATAATAGGTTTCAGGTTCTTCTGTTTGAACGGGAGGTCGCAAATAATTATTCAGTCTTAACGCATTTTTAGCAAACGGGTTGTATCGATTTTGCTATTCATTGGAGGCAAAAGAATTTAATTTGAAATCTGAACCCCGAAAATTATGGAAACTGAGAACTCCCTGGAAACGTCAACTGCCAGCTCATGGTCAGAGATTGAACCGCTTCTGAAGCGGAACGGAAATTGGCCTGACGGAAGGCGGGTGGAGCTGGGCAGACAGGCAGTGGCCGTGGCCCACAGCGAGTTTGGCGATCCAGATCTGAGGATTGCGCGGGCCTACGAATTTCTCGGGGATGCGCATTTCGAGATGGGGCAATTTTCCGATGCTGCCGAAGCTTTCCATCAAGCGATTCTCATCTCCAACGACATCCTGCCAACTGATCTTAAGGTCACTGCGCGTCTCGTAGGCAGCATGGGCCGGGTGTGCGAAGAGACGGGAAGGACGCATGACGCGATCTCGTTTTACCAGCAGGTCCTGCCGATGCTCGATAAGCTCCATTCCCCCTCACATTTGTCTCACGCCTTTTTTCACAACCGCCTGGCGGATCTATTGCGTGAAAAAGGCGACACTCCCAATGCACGCATGCACATGGCGAAATTTGTGGAGTGTCATGAGCGCTCGCGCGGAGCGGAACATCCACTGACGGCAGATGCATTGAACGATCAGGGCGTATTTCTTTTCAGCATCGCTGAGTATTCCGACGCGGTGGCAGTCCACCAGCACGCACTCGATATCCGTGAACGTCGCTTTGGTGAAAATCATCCCGATGTCGCGCAATCTCTTGGTAATCTGGCGGCGGCTTATCACCTGCAAAGCGACTTTGAGCGGGCAGGCATTTATTATGACCAGGCCTTGACGATTTATGAAAAATATCCCGACGTGGCCTCGCAGGATTTTGTGACCGTGGCACGGAATTTTGCGGATTTGCTTGCTCAGATCGGGCGCACCGATCACGCCAGAGAGATCAACGCACAAGTGGACGCTTTTGAAGAATTTCTCAACCGGTAGACGATCCGCTCAATCCTGCGGATCGAACCGGTAGCCGAATTCCCTGATGGTGTGGATGAACTTTGGGGTTGAGGAATTGTCCTCGATTTTGTTTCTGAGCGTGGTAACAAAACGGTCCACACTTCGCAGCGTGACTCCCCGGCCATGCCCCCAGACCGCATTCATGATTTTTTCGCGGCCAAGCGCCTTGCCCGCGTGTTGGACAAAAAATGCGAGCAGATCAAATTCACGGGGCGAGAGTGGCACTTCCCTGCCGTTTTTTTCGAACCGGTGTGAGTGAAGATCGAGCCGGCAGTCGCCGAAGTTCAGCACCGTTTTGGCTCCCGCCTGGTGACGGCGCAGGAGTGCCTCGCTGCGCGCCAACAGCTCCCGCATGCTAAACGGCTTCGTGACGTAATCATCCGCGCCGAGCGTGAGCCCGAGCACAATGTCGGATTCTTGATCTTTTGCGCTTAGCATGATGACCGGGATGTCGAGGCCCTCGGTCCGTATGTAACGGCAAATTTCAAATCCATTGATCTTCGGAAGCATGATATCAAGGATGATGAGCTGCGGCGCGTCTTTGAGTGCCTCCAGCGCCTGATCCCCATCGCGAGCGGTGCGCACGGTGTAGCCTGCGAATTCAAAATTATCCTTGAGCCCGCGCGCCATGCTCGGGTCATCTTCAATGAGGAGAACGGTTTTGTTCATGAGAGGGTTTGAAGGGCGGGTGCTGGAGTTTTTGCCGGAGAAATACTGCGCGGGACGGGAAGCAGAAAAGTGAATACGCTGCCGCCGCCGGCACGGTCGGAGATGAGGATTTTGCCATCATGGGATTTCACCACGCTGCGCACGATGCTGAGACCGAGGCCACATCCTTCGCCCTGGCGCGAAAGCCTTTCATCCGCTTGGCGGAAGGGTTTGAAAATTTCTTTCCTGAGCGCGGGATCGATGCCCGGTCCTTCATCGGTCACAGCAAAGGAAAGCCATCCATCCTTGAATTCCACATCGAGCTGAACAGGGGCACCGGAAGGAGAAAATTTCAGCGCGTTATCGAGAAGATTGCCCAGCGCGCTGGATACCGTATTGTGATCAAGAGGGATCGCGGGGATCTCCGGCTGAATCTGAATGATGACCTCGCTGCCATCGGCAGCCGCACGGACTTGGATGGGTTCGACGACAGAGGCGACCAGCTCATCGATGTTGCCAGGTTCCTTCCTGGGTCTGTAATCTGGCTGCTCCATGCGGGCAAGCTGAAGAAAGTTTGTGACGATACGGGTGAGGCGTTGATTTTCGCGTGCAAGCATTTCGTGGTATTCGCGTTGTCCTGAAGGACTGGGCATTCGTCCATCGAGCAGAGTTTCCAGCAGAAGGCGTGAGGACGCGAGGGGGGTTTTTAATTCGTGCGCCAATGCCGCGAGGGCGGTGTTGCGGATCTCATTGAGGCGGATCTGCCGCGTGACGGTCCATCCCGCCAGCGAGGAAATTGAAAGCGTGATGACAAGCATGCCTGCGGCCAGCCACCGGTAGCTAAGTCCTTGTTTGCGAAGCCCCATCTGGCCGGCCGTGTCCGCATCCAATGAAAGCGAAACGGTCCAGCCGGGGAGCGAATTTCCAAGAGCTACAGTCGATAGAACAGGCTCGCGGGCTGACGTCATCACAGTCAAAAGCTGGGCGGTGTTCGTTGCCACCGCGATCCGCACTTCCGGGCCCATGGATGATTGGTAGAAGTCGCGCACACTAACGCTTAGAGTTGTGTCTTCGCGGATTGCCATCGCTATGCCGTCCGGCATCAGCACCATGCAGCCGTATACTTCGACGGGCTCCCCAAGTCGTCGCCAGACGCCCGGCTCCCAGTCCAGAAAGGCACTGCCATCCGGGTACAAAGATTGTAATTCCTGCTGAAGCGGGATCTTGGCCGTGGATGTTGGCGGCCCGGCCAATGCGTTCGTCGAATCGTAGACCAGAAGAGCATCTAAACGGAATCCACGGATCAGCTCCACGAGGTTTGTGGCTTTGGAGGTCATTTCAGGAAGGCCCTCCAGTTCAGCTGCCATTTTATCCCGCTGGTAAGATGTGACCGTGCGAAGGTGTTTGTCGTAAAGCTCTCCTATCCTGGTTTCGAACACCTCCTGCTCGTCAGCGCTTGCATCCATGACAAACCGCAGCACCAGAGCCGTGGGAAATAAGGGCAGAAGCACCAGCAGCAATACCAGCGCCCGCATCTGCCGGGGCTTCATGTGATATCCAGTCTGCATGTCACATATAATAAAGCTCCGACCGTTCCCAGCGTCCAGCATCAGTTATTGTGATCCTACCTTTATGTTCTGATTGGCAAAAATCTGCGGATTGTGACTATCTGCTACCATGAACGAAGACGGTCTCAATCAGTTACTGACGAATCCACATGCAGCAACATGGCGCAAGCAGCTCGGGACGTGGCTGGAGTCCGGGCGTATCCAACTCACAATCACGCTCATCATCGTCCTGAATGCCGCGGTGCTTGGCATGGAAACGAGCGCATCCATCATGGCGCAATACGGACCGGCTCTGATGTTGATTGATAAAGCGTGTCTCGTGGTTTTTGTGGCGGAAATCGCGTTGAAGTTTATCGCATACCGCTGGGCATTCTGGAGGAGTCCATGGAACGTTTTTGATTTTGTGGTGGTCGGCATAGCGCTGCTGCCAGGCACCGGCACATGGTCAGTGCTGCGGGCGCTGCGTGTGTTGCGCGTATTGCGGTTGCTCACCATCGTGCCTGCTCTGCGCAAAGTGGTAGCTGCGTTTTTGCATTCGATACCGGGGCTTTCCGGCGTGGTGGCCGTGATGTCGATCTTCTTTTACACAGCTGGCGTCCTGGCCACGAAGCTTTTCGGGGCTGACTTTCCCGAGTGGTTCGGCAATCTCGGTCGCAGTTTGTATTCGTTGTTCCAGATCATGACGCTCGAGTCGTGGAGCATGGGCATTGTGCGTCCCGTCATGGAGCAATTCCCATGGGCATGGGCGTTTTTTGTGCCTTTCATTGTGATTGCGACCTTCACCATCCTGAATCTTTTCATCGGCATCATCGTGTCCACCATGCAGGAGCTGAGCATGAAACCTGACGTGGTTTTCCCTCCGAGCCCAGCATTGGAGCTGCTCAATGGTATTGAAAAAGATGTCGCCCGGCTGCGCGAGGAGCTGGCCAGGTTGAAGCATTGATGCGAAACCTACTTGACCGGAGGGCAATCCGGTCGTTTATTCCCAACTTCGATCACCGAACTTTCCTATGACGGCCCTGCTTCGCCATTTTATTCTCAGCCTTCTATGTTTAGGCACCTTTTTGCTCGGTGCCTGCGCGCCGCATGAAGCCGCTTTGACCAGCCGCTCCACCCAGTATCTCGCTGCTCAGGGTCAGTATGTGGGCGAGGTCGTGACACGGGGTGCGCCCGACAATGTCTCTTACTGGGACGGCAATGGCGTGAGTGGTGCCCCGCGTATCGAAATCAGCATCGACCGGCAGCAGGCCCATTTTTACAAAGGAAGTCAACTCGTTGGCGTGTCCGCGCTCTCCACTGGCCGGCCCGGAAAAGAAACCCCGCGCGGCAGCTTCAAAGTCATCCAGAAAAGCCCTGACCATAAATCCAACCTCTACGGCGATTATGTCGACTCGACGGGAAATGTCGTCGCGGAGGCAGTGGACATCCGCACAGATCCTGCACCCGCAGGCACCACCTTCCGCGGCTCGGCAATGCCCCATTTCTTGCGATTTACGGGAGCGGTTGGAACACACGGCGGCTTTTTACCAGGTTATCCGGCATCCGCAGGCTGCATCCGCATGCCATACCATATGGCTCAGGTGTTTTACGAAAATTCGCCATTGGGCACGCCTGTCCGCGTTTATTAATTTTGCGGTATGATCGAGATGACTCCTGCCGAGGCGCAGCAATGGTTGGCCGCCACGCCAGATGCCTGCCTTGTCGATTGCCGCGAAAAGGATGAATACCTGCTCTGCAAAATTCCCGGCTCA
>JBGTCP010000284.1:0-3000 GCA_041748815.1 Chthoniobacterales bacterium | reverse complement strand
CTCGAAGAAAAATCCGGTCCACTCGTAGGCATCGAGGGTTTTCCAGGTGGCGCTGCTACTTTTGTCGAAACGCAGGAGGTCAGCTGCTGCGGATGGGATCGGAATGGTGCGAAATCCTGTGGCATTTTCCGGCCAGCGAACGGTCCAGACGATGGCCGGTGTAGCGGGTCGCATGCGGTACCATATTTCCGTGGCTACAAGGCCCGATGCGGCAAGAATCAAGAGGGGGGCGAGCCGCAACACGACCGGCTTTGAGGCCGTGGGCTGCGATATTTTCACGGTCTTATTGACTGCGGGTGCCCGGTCACGAAGCCGGGCTGCGATGATGAGCAGGAAAGCAAAATTCATTGCGAGGAGACTCCATCCCGCCGGATCATGCCATCGCTCAATCGCAGCGGTGCCCTCGCGTGCTGCGAGGAAAGCCAGTAATAGTGCACGGCAGACATTCAAGAAAAATGCCATGAGCACAGCGATCAGGGGCAACCATAGACAAACCGGCCACGCGATGCGGAAAAATGCGATCAATAGCACTGCCGCCGCAAGAGAAGCCTGGAGCGATTTGATTCCACTGCAAGCCACATCCATTCCAACGGCACCATTTTCCAGAATGATGATATTTCCCGTGAGCAGAGCTAGGTGCCCGAACGCGTTGAGCGTTTCCACTGCGATCAACGCACCTGCTGACATGAGAAATTGCGTCACCGGCAACTCTATGCGCATCGGCCATGGCAGAGCGAAGAGGAAAACCCCCATCGGCACAATGGCTGCCTTCATTTGAGCGCGGCCCCATACCATCCACACCAATCCGGCAGATGCAATCACCGCGCCCAATGTAAGAGTCCAGACCGCAGGGCGCCAATCCACATTCGGCCGGGCGATGATGTATGCGATGAGAAAAATAATCAGCCCTGCCGCAGCAATCCAACCTGCATTGACCGAGCGGTCGTTATCCTTCGGGTAATCTTCGCGCCATATGAGATAAAGGCACATGCCAAGGAGAATCCAGCCGTAGGCGTATTGCGGCAGGGCGGTCCAGTATTGCGCGGCTGAATAGGTAACCCCGCCCCAAATCACCGCAAGCAGCAACCATGTGGGCAGCGCTTCTTTGCGCAGGACGGTTCTGGCCGCACCTTCATGGACTGGCACACTCATATTCCGGGCATCTTAGCCCTCCCGGAGAAACCCGCAACGCGATTAAGCTCTGGCATCACTTTTGATTTAGTGTTAATTCGCACTATGGCAAAAGGCTGGACCGACGTACGTAGAAGTAACAACCGCCGCCGCTGGACCTGGATTGTGGCAGTGCTTGTTCTATCAATTGGCATAGGAGTTCTGTCGGTGCGACACCATCGACAGCAGAGCGCCGTCCAGCTCGCCGAACAGTCATTGGTGGATTTCGAGGCTGGGGAGTACGGACGTTCCTCGCTTGCCATCCGGCGCGCCATTCAGATGGCACCGAAAAATCCCGAAGTGCTCCGGAACGTGGTGGTTTTAGCGGAATCCTCAAATTCCTCTGAGGAAATTCACTGGCGCGGAGAGTTGGCCGACGTGGATAGCACATCCAAGGCCGCGCACATGGTGGATCTTGCCGGAGCTGCATTGCGCCACCAGCGTTACGAAGACGCTGCCCGTGCGGTGGAAGAAGCCCGCGAGGCGGGAGCTGACAGTCCGGCTTTTTATTCGGTGGCCGGGGCGGTGGCAATTGCTGGTAACCGGTTTGCGGATGCTGAGAAGGCCTTTGCCCGCGCGCTGGAATTGGATCCCGCCAATCCATCCCATCGTCTCAATCTCGCGTTGACCCGGGTTCAAAGCTCCGATCCTGCTGTGGCATCCGAGGCCCGTGTTGAATTGCAGCAACTTACAGAAAGCGGTGAGACCCAGGTTGCGGCAGCCCGTGCGTTGGTTTCTGCCGCGAAAGTCCAGAATGACCCCGCGCAGGTGCTTGAGGCCACACGCCTGCTGGCGTCACTGCCGAAGGCTGCTTTCCCGGACAGGCTGATGCTTCTCGATGCGGTCAAAACGGCGTCGCCATCGGAAGTGGAGCCGCTCCTTGTTCAGTTGAAGGAAAGCGCGGTATCGCACCCGCGGGATGTTGCGCTGTTGATGGAATGGATGGGCTCCAACAACCGGCAAGAAGCGGTGATAGCCTGGAGCAATGAACTTCCTCCCGGCACTTTGCAGGACAGCATGGTGAGGGCATCGATCGCTGCATCGCTCACCGAGCTTAGTAGATGGCAGGAGCTGCTGGCCTTTTGTCAGGAGCAACCCTGGGCCGACATTAAATATCTCCGTCAGGCTTATCTGGCCCTTGCTTATAAGACGGAGGGTGACGGTGGCCGCTTCCGGGCTCACTGGAACGCCTCGCTCACTGAGACAGGGAGGAGCTCTGCACGATTGTTGAGGTTGCTCCGCCTGTCCTCGCAGCAGCAATGGCTCAGCGAGTATCCCGCGACCCTCTGGGCTATCGGACGTCAAAATAAAGATCCGCAAGCTGCGTTGCTGATTTTATATCGCATTTTTGAGGATGAACAAAATACCCAGTCCATGCGCGAAGTGTTAAAACGCATGGTCGAGGTCAATCCAGACTCCGGTCCGCTGAAGAACAATGTTCTTTTCCTTTCGCTTCTCGTCGGACGCGACACTTCAACCATCCTTGAGGAGTCCGCCAAGCTGGTGGAAGCGGATCCGGGGGACCCCGTGTATCGTTCGACGCACGCTTTTGCTCTGCTCGGTGCGGGTGAAAAGAGCGGGGCCCTGGAATCTGCGGAAAAAATTCCAGCTGAAAGTTTGTCGGATCCCGGCATCGCACTCACAGTGGCGCTGATTCATGCAGCAAACGGGCAGGCTGCTGAGGCTGCTTCAATGGTCCCTGGAATCAAAACTGATGGATCGCCGCCGCCGGAGCGCGACCGTTACCGCTTAACTGGCGGTTGGGGGTTCACCCCAGCCTTACGGGTGGGTGAACTATGATTCAACTGTAGTAGTGAGCGCGCTCACGTC
>JBGTCP010000283.1:0-4888 GCA_041748815.1 Chthoniobacterales bacterium | reverse complement strand
TCGCCGAGCTGCTTGGCGAATTCGATGCCGGGATCGAGGATGAGTTGGGAGGCTTTCAAGCCGGCAGATTGTGCGAGCGCGATTTTCTCATCAAAAAATGTGGCGAGCACTTTCATGACATTTTCGTAAAGCACATGGCGGTGCGGGACCTTGGGTTCGCCCACGCTGTGCATGATCAAGAGCGCGGCTCCACTCGCGGCAGCGATGCGGGCATTGCGATCATCGGGCAATGCACTCATGTCGTTGAGGATGTCGCCCCCTTCGGCCAGCAGAGCTTCCGCCACGGCAGGACGCCAAGTGTTCATCGAGAGCAATGGCGGCGAGACTTGCACAGCATCGCGCAGGTCCCATTTTTCGGACTGCGTGATTTTGTTAAATCCCTGAATGAACGGCAGCACGCGGTCTATCTCCTCGTCCTCGCTGATCGCCTCACGATTCGTGCGCGCACTCTCGCCGCCGACATCAATAATATCCGCACCTTGCCGGACCATTTCACGGGCCTGAAGCAACGCGCGGCCGACATCGAGATCGCCGTCGCCGCTAAAGGAATCGGCATTGATATTCACAATGCCCATCACCAACGGTCGGCGTGGAAACTCCACCAGGCGCTCACGGCAAGCCAAAATCATGCCTCATTGTAATGCACGGAAATTTCAGGACAACGGAAAACCTTGCGCCTGACGATGTTCCACAATAGTGAGTGGAAGCACAATTTTTGGAACGATGAGCTTTATTGAAGATATTTACGAGAAGTTGCGGCGTCATCCCAAGCGAGTCGTCTTTCCTGATGGAGCCGATCCGCGGGTAATCCAGGCGGCACGGAAGTTTGTGGACCTCAAGCTGGGAGCGCCCATTCTTCTGGGCAACAAGGACGCAATCCGGGCTGAGGCCAAGTCCCTTGGCACCGACCTGCATCACGTCATGGTGATCAATCCGGAAAGCGCAGCGGATCTGGAATTTTTCACCCGCAATCTGGAGCGTCTCGAACGCTACCGCAAAATGAACCTGATTCACTCGCGGGAGATCATGGTGAAGCCAAATTACTTTGCGTCCATGATGCTGCAATTTGGCCAGGCGGATGCGCTTGTCGGCGGCGCAGGTGGCTATGCGGGATCGCTGCTGCGTCCGTTGCTTCAGGTCATCAAGCCATTGCCGGGCACGCGGACGGTCACCAGTTGCCAGATCCTCATCACGGATAAAACCGAGTTCGGCTCCAATGGCGTGTTGTTCCTTGCGGATTGCGGCGTTATTCCGACGCCAACCATCGAGCAACTTTCCGCCATCGCAGTCAAGGCCGGGGCAGCCGCACAGCTCCTGACCGGCCAGCGTGCCCGCGTTGCAATGCTCAGCTTTTCCACCAAAGGAAGCGCACGCACGCCCGAGACCGAAAAAATGGTTGCCGCCACTGCACTCGCTCAACAACGGGCAAAGGAGGAGGGGTTGGATTTCGACATCGATGGCGAATTACAAGCCGACGCCGCATTGCTCCCGGATCTTGCCCAGGTCAAAGTGCCCGGAAGCCAGGTCGCGGGCCGCGCAAACGTGCTCATTTTTCCGGACCTCAACAGCGGCAACATTGCCAGCAAAATGGCGCAGCACCTGAGTGGTGCGCAGGCGCTCGGGCAATTGTTGCTTGGCCTGTCCAAGCCCGCAGTGGATCTTTCCCGGGCAACGACCGTCGATGAAATCGTGCAACTCTCCGCGATTGCGGCACTGCAAGCCATCGAGTACCGCAAGCTTTACCCCGTGGAGGAGGAAGCATGAATGCCGTCACCCCGCGCATTTTTGTAGCAGCCACCCAACAGAACGACGGAAAAACCACCACAGCCCTCGGCCTCTTCGCCGCCCTGCGCAAACGTGTGGGGCGAATCGGATTCATCAAACCAGTCGGCCAGCGTTTCGTGGAAATCGAAGGCAAAAAAATCGATGAGGACACCTTTTTAATCGACGAAACCTTCCGCGTGCAAACGCCGCTGGAAGACATGAGCCCAATCGCTGTCGAGCCCGATTTCACCCGCCGCTATATCGAAACCGCCAACAACGACTTCCTCGTCCGGCGTATTAAAAATTCCTTCGACCGCGCGTGTTGGGAAAAGGATTTCGCCATCATCGAAGGTACCGGGCACGCCGGTGTAGGCTCCGTGTTTGATCTCTCAAATGCTCGCGTTGCCAAGATACTTGGAAGCAAGGCAATCATAGTTACCGGAGGCGGCATCGGTCGTCCGATAGACGAGGTCGTCCTGAATAAAGCGCTGTTTGACCAGGAGGGCGTTGAGATCATCGGCGTCATCCTCAATAAAGTCCTGCCGGACAAAATTGACTACGTGAGTGACTTCGCGCGGCGTGGATTTGACCGCTTCGGCATTGAGTTGCTGGGTGTGATTCCCGTTGAGCCCATGCTTGCCAGTCCCACGCTGGAGCAAGTCTGCGAAGGCGTGGAGGGCGAGTTCATCAATGCCGAATCCAAGCGCCGCCGCCGCGTGGACAAAGTCATCATCGGCGCAATGAACTCGACCAATGTCATCGATCACTTCACAGCTGGCACGCTCATCATCACGCCGGGTGACAGGGAGGATGTCATCCTCGCCGCGCTGTCCACCACATCTTTGAGCGGTTCCCAGGGCCATGATCTTGCTGGCCTTGTTTTATCAGGAAATCTCACACCGCACCGCAGCGTGCTGGACCTTCTGATGCTCTCGGAATTGCCGACGATTGTTTCCAAGCTCGATAGTTACCAAGTCGCCAGCCGTGTGAACTCACTCACCATCAAAACCACTCCGGGCGATGCCGAGAAAATCGATAAGATTCAATGGATGGTGGAGAATTATGTGAACATTGACCGCATCGCCGAGAAGGCATTCGGGGCCATTGAGCAGTGAGCGGGATGGGGGAGATCATTCTGGCTTCCACGTCGCCGCGGCGTCACGAACTGCTTGCGAATGCAGGCATCCAGTTCACGATCTGTTCTCCCGGAGTTGACGAGATCGACCCACCGGGCTTGAGTCCACAGGAAATCGTGCTGCACCATGCGCTCAACAAAGCCGGGACTGTCTCAGCACTTCACCCCGGCGCGATGATCATTGGTGCCGATACACTCGTAGCCCTCGACGGGAAGGTCTTCGGCAAACCTCGGGACATGGATCATGCCCGCCAGATGCTCGCGCAGCTCCAGAGCCGCACCCACAGTGTATTCACTGGCGTTGCTGTGTTGCGCGAACGCCCGCAGCTTCACGAGTCGTTCGTTGCTGAAAGCCTCGTCACATTCCATGCACTCGATGCTGCGGGCATCGACCGTTACCTTTCAAAAATTCAGCCGCTCGACAAGGCGGGTGCCTATGCCGCGCAGGATCACGGACGCGACATCATTGCCAATATCGACGGCTTCGAAAGCAATGTCATCGGACTCCCGGTGGAACAGCTTTTGTGGGTGCTCGGTGCCTGCGATTGACTTCGCGCCTTGTCCTCATCGGGATCTCGGGTTACTGTAGGAGTTATGACTATTGACTACACTCAAGTAAAACGCATCCTCACCGCCTCAGAGTTTTCATTGGTGGAGTCCGCCCGCCCGACAAGCATCGCCGCGATGAAATCGTCGACGTTGAAAACCAAGATCAATCAGGCCCGCAAGCAGGCAGACAAGTGGACAGGCCAGTCAATTTCTCAGAACCGGGCCTCGGGCAAAGGTCCCAAAGACGGCAATGAACGCACGGAACGAAAAGCCGAAGTGTTTAAAGAAGTCCTGGCCCGCTTTGAAAAACAACTCGCGAAGGCGGAGGCTGCAGAAGCCAAACAAGCCGCTCAGAAAAAGGCTTCCAAGCCTGCAAAGAAGTCATCCAAACCCGCTCCGAAATCCAAGCAGGCACGCGTTGACGCGGCGAAAACCCCTCTCAAGAAAGGCGCTCCAGACCCCGACTCCGCCAAAGTGCCAGACCGGGCCGCACTCAGCGGCGGCAAGGCGCGCGTCCAAAATACGCGGGTTCAGCAGAGCGGCCTTAACACGCGCACTCTTGGCCATGTCTCAGCACGCGGACGCCGCGCGCAGGCTGCACGCAACGCGCGTTAACGCCTCACTCGAGTTCGATATCGACCATCAGATCCGCAGCGATGCGTTCGATATTGGAGCGAAGTGCAGCGGAATCGATGGACTCGGGGAGACTCAATTTTGCCGTGGCGCGAAAAAGTAGATCGCCGGACATCGGCGCACTTTCACACGCGGTCTGCAATTCTTCCACGTTCACATGATGAGCTGCGAGGACTCGGGAGATCTGAGCAACAATGCCCGGCCGGTCATTGCCAAGCACTTGGAGTGTGACCAACGAAGGAGGCTTGGTGTCGTGTTGATCACTCGTTTTCGCAACGATTTCCAAGCCGTGTTCTTTGGAGTCACGCAACGCTTCTAACAGTCTCTCGACCTTGTCGTGTGGCACCGACACGCGCACAACGCCCGCAAACTGACCGCCAAGGTGGCACATCCGGCTTTCAAGCCAGTTCCCTCCATGGCTCACGACCATTCCCGAGATCTGATCCACCAACCCGGGACGATCCGGACCAACCAGTGTGATGACAATTTCCTGATGCATACGAGACAGAACGTGGCATGCCATCGGCTCGCCGGTCAAGGCGGGACGTTGAGGGTTGATTTCTGCAGAGTGAGATTTGAACTCCGTGTTTGCGAAACGCCATCGGCGTTCCATCTTTCAGCCCAGGGTTGCGAGGCACAAGCTACCCTGGGTTACAATGTTTCTTTGGACAACTCTGACGGAGTTACAGCGTGGCGTTTTGGATGGAACCCCGTTGGGCAAGTGCGTCAAGTTAAGAGCTTCTTTGGCCCAACGGGCCTTGATTCCATAGCCCAGCTCGCAGGGCTGGGTCCACAAAATCAGGAATC
>JBGTCP010000282.1:0-2579 GCA_041748815.1 Chthoniobacterales bacterium | reverse complement strand
CCACTCACCGTAGGCGGCGGAATAAGGACTGTGCAGGATGTGCGGCAAATGCTCCATGCAGGTGCCGACAAAGTCAGCGTCAATACTGCCGCTATCCAAAATCCAGATCTAATCTCGGAGGCCGCGAATGCTTGCGGGCGGCAATGTATGGTGGTTG
Source organism: Chthoniobacterales bacterium (assembly GCA_041748815.1). Lineage (GTDB taxonomy): Bacteria > Verrucomicrobiota > Verrucomicrobiia > Chthoniobacterales > CAKUMP01 > JBGTCP01. The sequence continues at coordinate 2,422 of JBGTCP010000282.1, read as the reverse complement.
CGATCGATGCCAAGCGGAATGCTGCCGGGTCATGGACCGTTTACACGCATGGCGGACGCAACCCCACAGGGCTCGACGCGATCGAATGGGCCGCCCGAGCAGCCAGCCTGGGAGCAGGTGAAATTTTGCTCACGAGCATGGATGCCGACGGGACAAAGGCCGGCTACGATCTGGATCTCACCGCCCGCGTCAGTGAAGCGGTGTCGATCCCGGTGATCGCCAGCGGCGGCGCGGGCTCACTCGATCATATGGTGGACGTCCTGGGACGTGGCAAAGCGGACGCAGTATTGGCAGCGAGCATTTTTCACTTTGGGGAATTCACCGTGGGCGATGTGAAAAACTACCTGGCCAGTCACGGCATCCCGGTCCGTCCGGCCTGAGTCGGATTTGTTTGGCATTATTTGGCCTTTCATCTGGCGGCAGCGCATCTGACTCACCACGAAGTACGCAAAGCGCACGAAGTTCGGGATTTCAGAAAACCTGGAGCGCGTGGTTGAGGCAAAAGCCTCAGGTAGCGATGGCGGGCCCTCGCCATCCGAGCTTGAGCAGGTGTGGACCGTGAACCAGCTCATAAGATTGACGGCGGAATGTGGACCGGGTAGTATTCACTCATGAGCATGACGGCAGAGAAAATTGTGTCAGAAGCACTAGCCCTTTCCCCGCAGGCACGGGCATTCGTTGCCGAGCGGCTAATCGAAAGCCTCGATGCTCAGCCCGTCCCGGGGCTATCCCCGGCTTGGCAGAAAGAATTGGATCGCCGCTGCCGGGAAATCGACGCAGGGGAGGTTGAACTCCGTGAAGCCGAAGATGTTTTTGCAAGATCCTTTGCAGCGCTAGGATGAAATCGATCCGATTTCATCCTGAAGCGGAATCAGAGATGAACGACGCTGCGCAGTGGTATGAGTCGCAGCAGGAGAATCTCGGGCGGCGGTTTCTGGGTGCGGTGCAGGACACCGTTAACAAAATTCGAGTCAACCCGGAATTGTATCCATATGCTGAGGGCGATGTGAGACGTTGCCTGACGAAAACCTTTCCCTTTGGGGTGCTGTTCAGGATCAAGCCTTCCGGCATCGAAGTAGTTGCTGTGATGCATCTCCATCGAGAACCTCGTTACTGGAGCCAGCGGAGGATCGAAGCATAGAGCGAAGAGCAAAGGAGCCGGAGAATCGTAAAAAAACATGACTGACCCCCCAGAGCTTTTCAGATCATCCGTCCTTTCCTGGCTTCAGAAAAAAACATCCGGAATATTCTCCAAGTGCTTTCCACAGGTTGATCGATAATGGATCCAATTTCGCCGCCCAAATGTCAGAAATAAATGACTGACGTCTTTTCCAAATGCTCGCCCCAAAAGCTCCGCTAGCGAGCTTGCCCGCTGTTGCCAGCACTGACTTGTTCTGCCTGGGGCTTGTTGTCGCGAGCTTTCCTTGCTTTGGTCTGCTCCCTCGCCCAAGCAATGATACGTGCACGATCATACCCAAACCGTTCAGCAATCGCTGCACGGGAATCACGGACCTCTTGGACAATCGTATCGTTCATGGTTCAAATACTATAAGCGATTCAGGCGTGCAAACAATAGGGAAATGAAGTCGGTTGTAGACGCAATACTGATGAAGGTCCTTCTGCAGAATAGCGTTGGCGAGGTGTTTGCAGTTCCACGTCAACAGATAATCCATCCTGTGCAAAATCGCCATGCCGAGATGAGAAGCGTCAGTTGCAGCCCTCGGAGGCAGCTGGAACAGCCTGATCAAATCCGATTCCAATTGCTCCAGTTCGTCTGGGACATCGAGTTCAGGCAGTGGATCGATGTAGACCATTCTGCGAGCAGCCGCAGAAGGATCGCCGCCAGCCGCTTCTGCGCGAACAAATGCGGAACTATAAAGCAAAAAGCGATGCCGATGCCGAGTTCACCATTCGTGAGTGATCCCCTGATGCGAGGCCATCGGCTCTTGGCTGTTTGGGTATGCGGCCAAATAGCTCGGGATCGTCGTCTCCATGTAAACCGTTTGCATAAATGAACGTTTGTTGCGGAGAGCTTTTTGTCGAGGTCAATTTCCCAGACCCGCACATGCGCTCCGATCCAGAGCAGCTTGCGACGATGCACCGCGATACCATCGGAATCCCGCCGGATGGACGTCGTCCTCGATCTCATTGCATCAGGGCATGAATCACGGCTTCCGCAAACACCTCGAAACCCGAAATGCTGCGATGCGAGGACCCCTGCGGAGCTACGAAAGAATGCTTGAATGAGAGGACTGACCCCGCCTGTGTGTGTGGGGGGGCCCCTTTGCCTGTCAAAGGGGCGCTTCGAAAACACGGATGCGGCCTTCTTCAACAATCCAGAGAGCGCCAGAAAAAGGTTGGTTTTTCAATGCGCTGGCGAATGTGGAAAGCAGGCGGAGGAGGGTTACCTCGCTCATGCGTG